>NZ_JBAGKH010000019.1:0-116719 GCF_036689765.1 Streptomyces poriticola | reverse complement strand
CTCCGGTTCGAACACATCGTGCACGATCGCGTTCAGCTCGTGGGCGCTCGCCAGATCGTGGCCGAACGGCTTCTCGATCACGGCCCGGCGCCAGCCGCCCTTCGGGGGGCGGGCCAGCCCGTGCTTCTTGAGCTGCTGGACGACCTTCGGGAAGAACTTCGGCGGCACCGAGAGGTAGAAGGCGTAGTTCCCGCTGGTGCCGCGGGCGGCGTCCAGCTCGTCCACGGCGTCGCGCAGCTGCTTGAACGCGGTGTCGTCGGCGAAGTCGCCCGGGACGAAGCGCATGCCCTCCGAGAGCTGTCGCCAGACCTCCTCACGGAACGGGGTCCGGGCGTGCTCCTTGACGGCCTCGTACACGACCTGGGCGAAGTCCTCGTCCGCCCAGTCCCGCCGGGCGAACCCGACCAGCGAGAAGCCCGGCGGCAGCAGACCGCGGTTGGCCAGGTCGTACACGGCAGGCATCAGCTTCCGGCGGGACAGGTCGCCGGTGACGCCGAAGATGACCAGCCCGGACGGCCCGGCGATGCGCGGCAGCCGGCGGTCGCGGGGATCCCGCAGCGGATTGCTCCAGTCGGGTCCCGGCAGCCCGGCGGCGGGCTCGGTGCCGGTGTCGGCGGACGTGTGCTGCCCAGCCCCGCCGCCACCGCCGTCCTCGGTGTTCCGGGCGGTCCCGGCCGCGTGCCCGCCGCGGCCCCGCGCGCCCGCGGGCCGGGCCTGTGCCGCCTGCGCGGTCCCGGCCGACGCGGTGGCGGGCTCCGTTCCCCCGGCCTCCGCGGCCCGCTGCGCCGCCCCGGTGCCGCCGGCCGCGGGCGCGGCAAGCTCCTCGCTCATTCCCCGTCAACTCCCTTGCTGTCGCGGGACTTCGTCACGACGCCCGGCAGGTCCTGCCGGGCCGCCTCGGACTCGGCGGCACCCTCCTGCTCGAGCCGCCGCACCACCTCCTCGTGGGAGATGCCGAGCCGCTCCACGGCCGCTGGACCGGCCCGGGTCCGGGCACGGACTCCGGTGACCGTGTCTCCTGCGGACGTCGCCGTGATCGCGGCGGCGTCCGGGACGGCCTCCGGCATCGCGCGCACGGTGCCGGGAGCGACCAGCTCCTCCATGTACAGGGTGTCCCGATATGCAGGGTCCTTCACACGGTGGACGCCCGCAGGGGCGCCGGCTCCGCCCGGTGTCCTCGATTCAAGAAGTCTTCGGCAGGAGCGAAGTGGCTGGTCCGATGCGTTCAACCTTAAAAGTCGGACTTTTTGGGGGTGAAGGTCAGGGTGTGCCAGCCTGTGGTGAAACTGGGACACCCCCGGCGGCCCCGCGCGCATCTGAGCCGGGACCCGCGCGACCGAGACGGCACGAGAGGGACATGGCGGACGAGAAGCGGCGGAGCAGCGCCGGTGGCGGGGACCGCGGGGGCCGCGAGCGCACCGGCGGCCAGGGCGCGATCAGGACCGTCCCCTTCCCCGCCGACCTCAGCGTCCTCGGCGTCGGCATGCAGGTCGGCCCCATGGGCACCGGCCGCACCTGGCATGCACAGGCCCCGCTGCACCGGGTGCACCGCATCGACTTCCATGCCGTCATGCTGTTCACCGGCGGCCCGGTCCGGCACATGGTCGACTTCGCCGAGTACGAGGCGACCGCCGGCGATGTGCTGTGGATCCGGCCCGGCCAGGTCCACCGTTTCGCCCGGGACACCGGCTACCGCGGAACCGTCCTGACCATGCAGCCCGGCTTCCTGCCCCGCGCCACCGTCGAGGCCGCCGGCCTGTACCGCTACGACCTGCCGCCCCTGCTCCACCCCCGTCCGGACCACCGCGCCGCGCTGGAGGCCTCTCTCGCCCAGCTGCGCCGCGAGTACGAGGACGACACGACCCTGCCGCTCGGCCTGCACACGGCCGTGCTGCGCCACGCGCTCTCCGCGTTCCTGCTCCGGCTGGCCCATCTCGCCGCGAGCTCCGCGGAGGCGGCCCGGAGCGGACCGGCGGACACCGCCTTCACCCTGTTCCGGGACGCCGTCGAGGCGGGCTTCGCCACCAACCACAGCGTCAGCGCCTACGCCGACGCGCTCGGCTACTCCCGCCGCACCCTGGTGCGCGTGGTGCGGGCCGCCACGGGCCGGACGCCCAAGGCGTTCATCGACCGCCGCGTCGTCCTGGAGGCCAAGCGGCTCCTCGCCCACACCGATCTGCCCATAGGGCGCGTCGGCGCGGCGGTCGGCTTCCCGGACGCGGCCAACTTCTCCAGGTTCTTCCACCAGCACACGGACCGGACGCCGGCGGCGTTCCGGGCGGAGGTGCGCTGAGCTGTCCCCCTCCGGCGCGCAGGGGCCCGCACGCGGGTGCGTGCGGGCCCCTGCCACCACCGGGGAACGTCAGTGCCCGAAGCCGAACCAGTTCACGTTGACGAAGTCCGCCGGAGAACCGCTGGTGAAGGTCAGATACACGTCGTGCGTGCCGGTCACCGCGTCGATGTTGGCCGGGACCGTCCGCCAGGACTGCCAGCCGCCCGTGGTGCCGACGGCGAAGCTGCCGACCGGCGCGGCCGTGCGGCTGTCCAGGCGCACCTCCACCAGGCCGCTCACGCCGGCCGGGGCGCCGCCGGCCACCCGGGCGGAGAACTGCCGGGCCGGGATGGAACCGAACTCGACGCCCCGGTAGAGCGCCCAGTCCCCGTCTGCGAGGAAGCCGATGTTCCGGCCGCCGCCGGTGTCCGAGGTGGTCTCGGTGCCGACGCCGGACTGGTCGTCGTAGGACTCGGCCTGGATGGTGCCGTAGGCGTCGCGGCTGCCGTCCGGGGGAGGCGTGGTACCGCTCCCATCGCTCGACAGCACCTGGACGTAGTCGACCAGCATCGGGTGGCCGGGCTCGGTGCCGGCGTCCGGGCCGCCGCCGAAGGCGTCCGGGAAACCGCCGCCCATGGCGACGTTGAGGATGATGTAGAAGCCGTGGTCGGTGGCGTTCGCCCAGGTCGTGGCGTCGACCTGGTTCTCGCGCACGGTGTGGAAGGTGTGGCCGTCGACGGAGAAGCGGATCTCCTCGAGGCTGGTCGAGCGGTCCCACTCCAGCCGGTAGGTGTGGAAGCCCGCCTGGCAGGTGGTGCCGGTGCAGGTGGTGCTGCCGCCGATGCCGCTGTGCTCGTTGCACGGCCCGCCGGGTGCGGTGCCGCAGTGCATCGTGGCCCAGACGGTGTTCAGGCCCTGGGTGTTCTCCAGGATGTCCAGTTCACCCACGGCCGGCCAGTTCCAGTAGTTGCCGCGGTAGGGCGCGCCGAGCATCCAGAACGCCGGCCAGTAGCCCTTGGCGGCGGGACCCGTGACGTTCGGGACCTGGATCCGGCCCTCCACGCGGAGCGTGCCGCCGGCCGGGGGCTGGAAGTCGGTGCGGTTGGTCTCGATGCGGCCGGAGGTCCAGTTGCCGGCGGCGTCCCGGCGCGGGGTGATGCGCAGGTTGCCGTTGCCGTCGAGGGAGACGTTGTCCGTGCTGGACGTCATCGTCTCGATCTCGCCGGTGCCCCAGTTCGCGGGTCCGCCCGGGTACGACGTGCCGGTCGCGTACTGCCAGTCGGCGGTGTTCACCCCGGAGCCCGCGGGGCCGTCGAAGTCCTCCACGAAGACCTCGGTCCAGCCGGACGGGGGCGGGGGAGCGGCGGCGGTCGCCGCCGGACCGCCGACGGCGGTGGCGGTCGCGGCGAGGCCGAGGACGCCGACGACGGCGACGAGCGCCCGGCGCAGCGGTCGCCGTCTGCGGGGGGTGCCGGAAGCTTCTCTCATGTGGGGGTGCCTCTCGGATATGGATGCGGGTGCGGGGAGCGGGAACGGGAGCGCGCGCCCCGCGGCGCGCGCTCCTGGTTCGTGAGAGCGCTCTCAGAGTGCGCCCAATGTGCTCTCCGGCACTCCGGCCGTCAAGAGGTGAAACCGAGAAAGTCCCTACCGGGCAGGTGAGTTCACCGGATGAACGGCCGTGGCGGCCGGCCCGCCCAGGACGGCGTCAGCGCAGCGCGCTGCCGGCCGTCCAGGTCTTCCACGCCATGTTCCAGCCGCACAGGCCGTTGGCCGGGTCGACGGCCCGCCCGCCGGAGTTCCGTACGACCACCACGTCGCCGACCCGGGAGCCCGCGAAGAACGCGTGCCCGGCCGTCTTCTCGTCGTCCCCTCCCTTGGCGTCGTGCAGCCCGATGCAGCCGTGCGTGGTGTTGTCGCGCCCGAACACCTCCGCGTCGGTCCAGTAGTTGCCGTGGATGAAGGTGCCCGAGGTGGTGAGTCGCTGGGCGTGCGGCACGTCCGGGATGTCGTACTCGTGGCCGAGTCCGACCGTCGAGGACTCCATGCGGGTCTCCTGCAGCCGCTCGCTGATCACCATGATCCCGGACCAGCTGGTGTGGTCGGCGTTTCCGCCGGTGACGGGGTAGGCGGCGACGGTCCGCCCGTCCCGGACGACGGTCATCCGCTTCTTCGCCAGATCGACGGTGCTGATCTGCGACCGCCCGATCCGGAAGGCGATGCGCTCGGACCGCGCGCCGTACAGGCGCTCGCCGGCCTTCACGTCCTTCAGCCGCAGGTCCACCGTGACCGCCGTGTCCGGGGCCCAGTACGTGCGGGGCCGGAAGTCGAGCCGGCGGTCGCCGAACCAGTGGCCGGCCACCTCCACCCCGGGATCGGCGCTGACCGTGATCGCCCGCTCGACCGCGGCCCGGTCGGCGACGGCGTGCGAGAAGGTGATCGACACCGGCATGCCCACGCCGTACGTGGCACCCGGCCTGGGGATGACCGATGCGGTGAGGGTCCGGCGCGCCTCCGCCGCCTGTGCCGTACCGCCGGGTCCGGCCGTCAGGGCGGCGGCCACCGGCAGCGCGCCGAGCGCGGTGAGCACCCCGCGGCGGGACCACTGCGGCTGCTGCCGCTCGGCCGGATCGGATATACGGGACTGCCGGGGTGTCCTCACGTGTCGCGGCCTTTCTGTGGCGGATCGGGGGTGATCTGTGTGATGAGTGCAGACTGCACCATATAGTCCGTTCGGTCCTGTGTGCCCGTGTCGGCGGCTCGCGGCGTATGTGAGAAATGCGGCATGCGCGGGCACCAGCGGGATCGTGGGCGCACCCGGCCGGGGTGCGCCGGCGGCCGGGGCCCGGCCCGGCCCGGCGTGCCATGATCGGCCCACGGGACCACGGGCCGGTGGAGGGACACGGGCGTGAGGCTGACGATTCTGGGCGGCGGCGGATTCCGGGTGCCGCTGGTGTACGGGGCGCTGCTGGGCGACCGCGCGGAGGGACGCGTCACCCGGGTCGTGCTGCACGACCCGGACGCAGGGCGGCTGGCCGCTGTGGTCCGCGTGCTGGCCGAGCAGGCGGCCGGCGTCCCGGACGCACCCGAGGTGACCGCCACCGGCGACCTGGACGAGGCGCTGCGCGGCGCCGACTTCGTGTTCTCCGCGGTCCGCGTCGGCGGTCTGCAGGGCCGCGCCGACGACGAACGGGTGGCGCTCGCCGAGGGTGTCCTCGGCCAGGAGACGGTCGGCGCCGGCGGCATCGCCTACGGGCTCCGGACCGTGCCGGTCGCCGTCGACATCGCCCGCCGCGTTGCCCGGCTCGCCCCCGACGCCTGGGTCATCAACTTCACCAACCCGGCCGGACTGGTCACCGAGGCGATGTCCCGCCACCTCGGCGACCGGGTCATCGGCATCTGCGACTCGCCGGTCGGCCTCGGCCGCCGCATCGCCCGCACGCTGGGCGCCGACCCCGCCGAGGCCTGGATCGACTACGTCGGCCTCAACCACCTCGGGTGGGTGCGCGGCCTGGAGGTGGCCGGCCGCGACCAGCTCCCGCGCCTGCTGGCCGACCCCGTCCTGCTCGGTTCCTTCGAGGAGGGCCGGCTCTTCGGTACCGAGTGGCTCCAGTCCCTCGGCGCGATCCCCAACGAGTACCTGCACTACTACTACTTCAACCGGGAAGCCGTACGCGCCTACCGGGAGGCCCGCCGTACCCGGGGTGCCTTCCTGCTGGACCAGCAGGCCGCGTTCTACGACCGGGCGCGCGATCCCGAGACGCCGGCCCTCCAGCTGTGGCAGCGCACCCGTGCCGAGCGGGAGGCGACCTACATGGCGGAGAACCGCGACACGGCCGGCGCGGGCGAGCGGGCGGCCGAGGACCTCTCCGGCGGCTACGAGCAGGTGGCACTGGCGCTGATGCGGGCCGTCGCCCGCAACGAACGCACCACCCTCATCCTCAACGTCCGCAACGGCGGCACCCTGCCGGTGCTCGACGCCGAGGCGGTCGTCGAGGTCCCCTGCACGGTCGACGCCAGCGGCGCCCACCCGGTGGCCGTGGACCCGCTGCCCGGCCATGCCACCGGGCTGGTCTGCGCCGTCAAGGCGGTGGAACGGGAAGTCCTCGCCGCGGCCGGCTCCGGATCCCGCACTGCGGCGGTCAAGGCCTTCGCACTGCATCCGCTGGTCGACTCCGTGAGCGTGGCCCGGCGGCTGGTCGACGGCTACACCGCTGTCCACCCCGGCCTGTCATATCTCGGCTAGCCGTTTCACCCGGGCGTGGGATTCCCATGAAGAATTGAGGAACTGGACAAACGCCTGCTCACCCGTGGTGTGTGAAGCCCCGCGACGCCCGCGTGTCGCCTTCCCGTCACCTCGGCTTCGCCTGCCGCCCCTGGGATGCGCCCGACGGTCGGCGAGGGCAAGGCGAAGAGAAGGGGTGGCACCGTGCGAGACCCGCGGATGTCCGCTATCGGCAAGGGACTGAGGCGCCGGGGCCGGCTGATGATGCAGGCGGTCAGCCCGCCGCGGCGGATCCTCGACGGGCCGCCCGGCCCGCGCGGGACGGCGGACGGCTATTCGGCGCCGCCCGCGCCGCGCCTGGTGGAGTCCCCGGTGTTCGTACTGTCCTCGGTGCGCTCCGGATCGACCCTGCTGCGCGTGCTGCTGAACAGCCACAGCCGGATCCGCGCCCCGCACGAGATGCATCTGCGCACCCTGTGCGTGGACCTGTCCCGGCCCTTCACCGCGGAGGCCATGCGGGCGCTGGAGCTGGACCGGGACGAGCTGGAGCACGTCCTGTGGGACCGGGTGCTGCATCTGGAGCTCACCCGCAGCGGCAAGGACGTGATCGTCGACAAGACCCCGGCGAACACCCTCGTCCGGCCGCGGCTGCACCGCTGCTGGCCCCGGGCGAGGTACCTCGTGCTGCTGCGCCACCCGGGTGCGGTCGTCGCCTCGCTCACCGAGCGCCGCACCGACCCCGACCCGCAGGCGATCCGTGCCGAGGTCCTCCGGTACGCCGAGCACCTGGAGGAGGCGCGGCACACCCCCGGGGCGCACGTCGTCACCTACGAGGAACTGACCGCCGAGCCGGAGCGGGTGACCCGGGGGATCTGCGACCGTCTGGGGGTCCCCTGGGAGGCCGGCATGCTCGACTACGGCGCCAAGGACCACGGTGCCTTCCGCCCGCACCTGGGCGACTGGTCCACCACTCTCAGGTCGGGCCGCATCCGCCCCGCCCGCGGCCCGGTCCGGCACATCGCCCTGCCTCCACGCCTCACGGAGCTCGCCGAGGCGTGGGGGTACGACGTGTAGGGCCCCTCGGGCGGATCACACCGCGTGGCTGCGGCGTGCCACGGCCCCCTCCTGCCCAAGGTGCCTCCCCCTCGCTGCCCGAACGGTGTGCGTCGGGGGACCCCACTGCCCGAACGGTGCGGGGAACCCCGGGCGGTTGTCGTCGGTTGCCTCAGGCGCGTGCAGCCGGATCCGTGGCCGGGGCGCCGAGGGCTCCGGCGGGGGCGGCCAACGGGGCCGAGGGGGCCGCCGAGGCCGATGGGGCTGCCGGTGTCGCCGGTGCCGGTGCCGGCGGCGGGTCCGTGCGCTGGTGCGGCAGCGCCACCGGGCGCAGCGGGCGGGGTCCGGACACCACCGTGTAGTCGGGGCCCAGGAACGGCGGCACCATCTTGCCCGGGTCCTCGCCCAGCGCCAGCCGCACCGCCGCCCACGGCACGTTGACCCCGCACAGGGACAGCTGGTGCAGCCCGCCCGCCGGACGGGTGTTGACGTCCAGCAGCACCGGACGGTCGCCGTACATCCGGAACTGGATGTTGGACAGATGGTGCAGCCCGAACCGCTGCGCCAGCCGGCGGGCCGGTCCCAGCCACTGCTCGTGCAGGGTGAAGCCACGGCGGCGGCCGTTCTTGGTGCGGCCCACGGCCAGCCGCACCCGGTCGTCCGGCCCGGTGAGGCAGTCCACCGACACCTCCGGCTGCTCCAGCCGCGGCATCACCAGCCAGTCGACGGGCTCCTCGGCCGCCCGCACCGCCTGCACGACCAGGTCCAGCGGCACGTACGGGCTGGGAAACCCGCCGAGCTGGGCCATCGAGAACGGCGCCCGGGTGATCACCCGGAAGCCCACCCCGCCGGCCCCCGCGGCGGGCTTGAAGCACGCCCGGTGCCCGTGCTCCTCCAACTCCGTCACGGCACCGAGGAGTTCCTCCTCCGTGCGCACCCGCCACCACGGCGGTACCGGAACGCCGGCGGCCTGGGCCGCCTCGTAGCCGACGGCCTTGTCCTGGAAGAGGGCCACCGCCTCGGCCGACGGGGCGAGCAGGACCGTGCCGGCCGCCTCGAACTCGGCGCGGTGCGCCACGATCGCCGCCTGCTGCAGCCGGGGCACGAACACATCGATGCCGCGCCGCCGGCACTGGTCCAGGGCGAACTCCACGTAGGCGGCGGGGGAGAGGGACTCCGGCTCCAGCTCCGCGGTGTCGGCGGCGGCCAGCACGGGCGAGTCCGGATCGCCGTGGGTGGCATGGATCTCGACGGCCCGGTCGCCGGGATTTCGGCGCAGCTGATCCATGAAGAAGACGTTCTCCGCGTACGTGCGGTTGAGCCAGACGCGTACGCGAGAGACCATGCAGGCCGCCTTTCACGGTTCACGGGCAGGGCGAAGAAGGCCGTGCCCGGCAGGGGGGATGAAGGGACACCGAGCCGCCCGGCGCGGGGAGAAAGGGGCGAGGCGGTGGTGTTGCGCCGATCATAGGGGCTCGGGGGTGACTGCGCGCAACGTCTGTGTTAATGATGGGCCGCCCCTCGCCCAACCCCGCGCAGCCGGAGCCGTCCGGCCTTGTCGGCGGCCCCGTCCGTGTGATCTCGTGGTTCCGCCACCGGCCACCGGTCCACCGCGGGCGGGGTGGCAACGGAGTGGAAGCCTGCTCGGAGGGGGCGAGAGGTGACGTCGAGCGCGAAGAGCGCCGGGCAGCTGTGGGCGATCAGCGACCTGCACATCGGCTATGCGGAGAACCGCGAGCTGGTGGAGAAGATGAGGCCCGAACGGGACGACGACTGGCTGCTGGTGGCCGGCGACGTCGCCGAGACCACGACCGACATCCGCTGGGCCCTCGAGACCCTCGCGGACCGCTTCGCCCGGGTCGTCTGGGCCCCCGGCAACCATGAGCTGTGGACCCACCCGAGCGACCCGGTCACCCTGCGCGGCACCGCCCGCTACGAGCATCTGACCGGGCTCTGCCGCGAACTGGGCGTGACCACACCCGAGGACCCGTACCCGGTCTGGGACGGCCCCGGCGGCCCCGTCGCCGTCGCCCCGCTGTTCCTGCTCTACGACTACTCCTTCCTGCCGCCCGGGTGCACCACCAAGGCCGAGGGGCTCGCCTACGCCGAGTCCACCGGCATCGTGTGCACCGACGAGCACCTGCTCCACCCCGATCCCTACCCCAGCCGCGAGGCCTGGTGCCGGGCCCGGGTCGCCGAGACCGAGGCCCGGCTCGCCGCGCTCCCCGACGACCTGCCGACGATCCTGGTCAACCACTATCCGCTGGACCGGCACCCCACCGAGGTGCTGTGGCACCCGGAGTTCGCCATGTGGTGCGGGACCCGGCTCACCGCGGACTGGCACCGCAGGTTCCGCGTCGAGACGATGGTCTACGGCCATCTGCACATCCCCCGCACCACCTGGCACGAGGGCGTCCGCTTCGAGGAGGTCTCGGTGGGCTACCCCCGCGAATGGCGCAGGAGGACGGAGCCGCCGGGCCGGTTGCGCCGGATCCTGCCGACGGAGGGCGAGGCCCGGTGATCGAGGAACTGCTCCCGGACACGGTGGTCGCCGTGGAGGCCCTCGGCCACGACGGCATCGGGCACACCCCGCTCCACCCGCAGGAGGAGGCGCTGGTGGCCCGGGCGGTCGCCAAGCGCCGCCGCGAGTTCACCGTGGTCCGCTCCTGCGCCCGGCGCGCCATGGAGAAGCTGGGCGTGCCGCCGCAGGCCGTCCTGATCGGCGAACGCGGCGCACCGATCTGGCCGGAAGGGATCCTCGGCAGCATGACCCACTGCGACGGCTACTGCGCCGCCGCGCTGGTCCGCGACACCGACCTCGCCTCGCTCGGCATCGACGCCGAACCGGACGCGCCGCTGCCCGACGGGGTGCTGTCCGCCGTGTCCCTGCCCGCGGAACAGGCCAGGCTGCGCACCCTGGCCGGAGAGCGGCCCGAAGTGCACTGGGACCGGCTGCTGTTCAGCGCCAAGGAGTCCGTCTACAAGGCGTGGTTCCCCCTCACCCGCACCTGGCTGGACTTCGGCGAGGCCGATATCGAGATCGCGGCGGACCCCGAGGACCGGCACCGCGGGACTCTCCGCGCCGCCCTGCTGGTGCCCGGGCCGCGCGTGGCCGGGGCCCGGCTCACCCACTTCGACGGCCGCTGGACCGCCCGCCACGGCCTGCTCACCACCGTGGTCACGGTCCCGCACGTCTGAACGGCCGGAGCCGCGCCCGCCGCCGGGGCGCGTCCCGGGGCGCGGCGCGGGACGCAGGTCAGGGCTCCGGGCACCAACTCGCCAGCAGCCGGAAGAACTCCTCCTCGGTGCCGGTGAGTCCGGCGGCCGCCAGAGCCTGCTCGGCCTCGGCGAGCACGGCGGGCGGCACCACGGCGGGCCGCCCGCCGCCGGGCGGGGCCGCCGCCGTGTCGAACGCGGCCCGGACGGTGTGCAGCAGGCGCAGATAGGCCTGTACGGCGATACGCTCGCGGTCGGTCAGTACGGCGGTGGTCATCGGTCGGCTCTCCCCACAACGACGGCAACGGCAGCACGCCACCCGCACGGCGGCACGCCACCCCCAGCTTGCCGCCCACCACTGACAATCTCCCGGGGCCGGTCTGACGGTTCCCGCCCGGCCCGCCCCGATTCGCCCACTCGGCCCAGGCCTTCCGCCCCGGCGGACCTCAGCCGAGGTAGCCCAGGGACGCCTCGATCCGCCCGGCCAGATGGTCCCGCTGCACCGGGCCGCGCAGCGACGACCCCGCGAGCCAGGCACGGCACTTGCTGGCCAGCAGCAGCCCGAAGCTCTCCGCCTCCTGCTCCTCCGTCTGGTCGAAGCGGGAGCGGGCGGCGACCGCCCGGACCGTGTCCCGCAGCGTGCCCTCGTCGACCGGCCCGCCCAGCAGCCGTGCCGCGACCGGGCCGCCCTCGACGTCCCGGCCGCAGTGCCCGGCCTTCATGTGCCACAGCTCGTGCCCGAGGATGACCAACTGGTGGTCCGGCGCGGTGCGTTCCTCGACCACGACCAGATCCTGGTCGGCCATGTCGAGCCACAGCCCGCTGGCGGTCCCGGGCGGGAACGCGGCCGTACGGAGGATCACGGGCCGGCCGCGCCGCCGGCTCATCGCCTCGCAGAGAGCGGCGTACAGGTCGGCCGGCGGCGCCGGGGCGGTCAGCGCGAGCTCCGCGACCAGCTCGCCGCACAGGCGGCGCATCTCCCTGTCGATGCCCACAGCTCTCCCCCGGCTCACGACTCGGGCCGTTTGACGCTCTCCAGGAGCATGTCCAGCCACTCGGCGACCTTGTCGCGGTGCTGGTCCGTGGGCAGCTGCGCGGCGCGCCAGGCGATCCCGCGCACGCCGTGGTCCTGCAGCAGCCGCTCCAGCGGGTCGTCGGCCGCCGCGGCGGCCGCCCGCTCCCGGTCGGCGAGCTTCTGCAGGAGTTCCTGCTCGGTGTGCTGCAGCACGCTCACCAGTGCCTCGGGGTCCTCGGCGGTGAGGAACCCGGCGTGCACCCGGAAGAACCGCTGGATGGCGTCGCAGTGCTCCATGGTCGGGCGCCGGTCGCCGTTGATGAGCGCCCCCGCCTGCTGGCGCGACATGCCCGCGCCGTCGGCGATCTCCTGTTGCGTGTACCTGCGGCCGTTGGGTTTGACCCGGGTGCGGCGCAGCAGGTCCAGCCGCTGCACGAACCTGGCCTGCACATCGGGCTCGCCCGCCGGGCGCCCGCTCAGCAGTGCGCCCACCACCGGCTCGGGGACACCGGAGCCCACGGAGAGCCGGCCGACGTCGAAGACCTCGGCATGCGGCACGCCGAGCCGGTCGGCGAGTGCGGCGACCCGGGCGACGACCGCCAGAAGCGCGGCCGTGGGCGTGGTGCCCGGACCCTCGAAGCCACCCGTCACCGACCGATCTCCTATGTCTCTCACAGGACTCACAGGCTTCTCACAAGCGGTTGCCGTGAACTTCCCGGAGAGTAGCCGGTGGTTCGAACTCGCATCCAGGTCTCGCCACAACTGTGGCCAATTTCAGCCGTCAACCGGCATGAAATGCCACGATAGTTGACATGCCTTGCGTCGGGGCAGCAGGATCGGGGCGCCGCGTGAAGGCCGCATAGGCAAGAGGGGTGACCTCCCGATGGCATTTCAGGCAGGCGGGCAGCGGTCGGTACCGCGGCCCGCCCCCGCGACCCCCGACACCCGGGCGTATCTGCAGGACTATGCCGCGCTCCTGGAGGCCGTCCCCTTCCCCTCCCTCGTCGTCGACCGCCACTGGGACGTGGTGCTGGCCAACGGTGCCTTCCGGACGCTGTTCCGGGACGTCGGACCGCACCCGTCCGCCATGCCGGACGACAACTTCCTCCGCTTCGTCCTGTTCCACCCCGACGCGGCCTCGGTGCTCGGCGAGCACGAGTCGAGCTGGTGTCTGCCGATGCTGGCGCACTTCGCCGCCGCCGTGGAGCGGGACGGCCACGACCGCGTCCTGCAGGCGATCCGCCGTGACATCGCCCAGGATCCGATCATGGACGCCGCCTACCGGCAGGGCCTGCCGCACTGGATCCGCGCGGTCGGCGAGCAGGCGGTCGAGCACGACGGCGCCGTACGGCCGCTGCTCCACCCCGATCCGCGCTGGGGCGCCACCGAGTGCCGGGTCGTCGTCGAGACGCCCCGGTCGCTGGCGGAACAGGGCTACACGCGGCTGACCCTGGTCCTGCGCGAGGCCCGGCCCGCCTCCCGCCGTCCGCGCCGGCGCCGCCGCCCGACCGGGCACCTCAGGGCCGTCCCCGCCGCCTCGGACTGACCGCCGCCCGACCGGGCACCTCAGGGCCGTCCCCGCCGCCCCGGCCGAGTACCCCCCGGAGGTCTTCCGTCCCCGGGGGCCGACTGCTGCCCGGAGCGGATCGCGGCCCGGGGCCGGCCGCCTCTCCGGCCGGCCCCACCGCCGCATTCGGGCCGACTCGCGCGTCACAAGGCGTCGGCCCCATTCCCCGACGTAGTGCCATGTGACATATTACTCCCGTGAGCGAGCCGCTGACCAGCGATGTCGTCGTGGTCGGTGCCGGGGTCGTCGGCGCCGCCTGCGCTCTGTACGCCGCCCGTGCGGGCCTGACCGTCACCGTCGTGGACCGCGGCCCGGTGGCCGGCGGCACCACCGGAGCCGGGGAGGGCAACCTCCTCGTCTCCGACAAACAGCCCGGGCCGGAGCTCGACCTGGCCCTGCTCTCCACCCGCCTGTGGTCCGAACTGGCCGCGGAACTGGGCGAGGCCGTCGAGTACGAGCCCAAGGGCGGCGTCGTCGTGGCCGGCACCCCGCGGGCCCTCGCCGGCCTCGAGGACCTCGCCGACGCCCAGCGGACCGCCGGGGTCACCGCGGTCCCGGTACCCGCCGACCGGCTCCCCGACCTGGAACCCCGCCTCGCCCCCGGCCTTGCGGGCGCCGTGCACTACCCCCAGGACGCCCAGGTGATGCCCGCCCTCGCCGCCGCCCGTCTGCTGCACGCGTCCGGGGCCCGGCTGCTGACCGGACGGACCGTCACCGAGGTGCTGCGCGGCCCGGGCGGCGTGGTCCGCGGCGTCCGAACCGACCGGGGCGACCTGCACGCCCCCGCCGTGGTCAACGCGGCCGGGACATGGGGCGGCGAGCTGGCCGCCCGCGCCGGCGTGCGGCTCCCGGTGCTGCCCAGACGGGGCTTCGTGCTGGTCACCGAGCCGCTGCCGCGCCGCATCCGGCACAAGGTGTACGCCGCGGACTACGTCGCCGACGTCGTCAGCGACTCGGCCGCCCTGCAGACCTCCCCGGTCGTGGAGGGCACCGCCGCGGGACCGGTGCTCATCGGGGCCAGCCGGGAACGCGTCGGCTTCGACCGCACCGTGTCCCTGCCGGTGCTGCGGGCCCTGGCGGCGGGCGCGACCCGGCTGTTCCCGTTTCTGAGCGGCGTACGGGCCATGCGGACGTACGCCGGGTTCCGGCCGTATCTGCCCGACCACCTCCCGGCGATCGGCCCCGACCCGCGGGCCCCCGGGCTGCTGCACGCCTGCGGCCACGAGGGGGCGGGCATCGGCCTGGCCACCGGCACCGGCCAACTGCTCGCCCAGGTGCTCACCGGCGCCCCGACCGCACTCGATCTCACGCCCTTCCGCCCCGACCGCTTCCCCGAGGAGGACATGTGAACCCGCTCCGGCTCGTCCGGGCCCGGCCCGGACCCGTCTTCACGGTCAGCTTCGACGACCGGGAGATCGACGCACTGCCGGGCCAGACCGTGGCCGCCGCGCTGTGGGCGGCCGGGGTCACCTCCTGGCGGACGACCCGGGGCGACGGCAGGCCGCGCGGTGTGTTCTGCGGGATCGGGGTGTGCTTCGACTGCCTGGTGACCGTGAACGACCGGCCCAACCAGCGAGCCTGTCTGGTGCCCGCGCACCCGGGCGACACCATCCGCACCCAGGAGGGCACCGGCCATGCGGACTGACCTCGCGGTGATCGGCGCCGGACCGGCCGGACTCGCCGCGGCCCTGGCGGCCGACGCACGGGGTGTACGCGTCGCGCTGGTCGACGCGGCACCCGGACCCGGCGGGCAGTACTACCGGCAGCCCGCCGCCGGACTCGGCGCCCGGCGCGCCCGCGCGCTGCACCACCGGTGGCGCACCTGGGAACGGCTGCGCGACGCTCTCGCCGCGAGCGACGTGACGGTGCTGACCGGGCATCATGTCTGGTGCGTGGAGCGGCGGGCGGGCGGTTTCACCGTGCACGCGCTGCTCGGGCCCGCCCAGGAGGAGCCGGCCGCCGTGCACGCCGACACGGTCCTGCTCGCCACCGGCGGCCACGAACAGGTGCTGCCCTTCCCCGGCTGGACCCTGCCCGGCGTCGTCACCGCCGGCGGTGCCCAGGCCCTGCTCAAGGGCTCGCTGGCGGTGCCGGGTCGGACCGCCGTGGTGGCGGGCACCGGCCCGCTGCTGCTGCCGGTGGCCACCGGACTCGCCGCGGCCGGCGTCCGGGTCGCCGCACTGGTCGAGGCCGCCGGCCCTCGGCGCCTCGCCCGGCACACCCGCGCGCTGGCCGGCAAGCTCCCGGAGGGCGCCGGATACGCCGCCCGGCTGCTGCGCCACCGCGTCCGCGTCCTCGCCCGGCACGCCGTCGTCCGCGCCCACGGTGACGACCGGCTCACCGGCGTCACCGTCGCCGCCCTCGACACCGCCGGCCGGGTCCGGCCCGGCACCCGGCGCCGTCTCGGCTGCGACACGCTCGCCGTCGGCCACGGCATGCTCGCCCACACCGACCTCGCCGAGAGCCTCGGATGCCGCCTGGACGGCCAGGTCGTCGCCGTCGACACCGAACAGCGCACCAGCGTGCCCGGGGTCTGGGCGGCCGGCGAGGCCACCGGCGTCGGCGGCGCCGCCCTCGCCCTCGCCGAGGGCCACCTCGCCGGCCGCTCCGTCGCCGCACGGCTGCACGGCAGTGCGCCGGGGCCTGCCCCCGCGGCCGTGCGCTCCCGCAGCCGGCTGCGGACGGCCGCGGCGGCACTCGACTCCGCCTACGCACCCTCCCCGCACTGGACCGAGCAGGTCACCGACGACACCGTCGTCTGCCGCTGCGAGGAGGTCACCGCCGGTGACGTCCGGGCAGCGCGCGCCCTGGGCGCGGGAGACGTCCGCACCGTCAAGCTGCTCACCCGGGCGGGCATGGGCTGGTGCCAGGGCCGCGTCTGCGGACCCGCGGTCGCCGGGCTCACCGGCTGCCCGCCCGAGCCGTCCCGGCGGCCGTTCGCACGTCCCGTACCGCTGGGCGTACTCGCCGATCAGCACCCCGAGGAGGGAACCTCATGACCGACCAGCGCCCCTGGCGCGGCGTCCTCGTCGCCACCGCGCTCCCGCTCCGCGACGACCTCTCCGTCGACCACGACGCCTACGCCGAGCACTGCTCCTGGCTCGTCCGGCACGGCTGCGACGGCGTGGTCCCCAACGGCTCGCTCGGCGAGTACCAGGTGCTCACCCCCGAGGAGCGCACCCGGGTCGTGGAGACGGCCGTCGCGGCGGTCGGCGGGGACCGGGTGGTGCCCGGGGTCGCCGCCTACGGATCCGCCGAGGCGCGCCGCTGGGCCGAGCAGGCCCGCGAAGCCGGCTGCGGCGCGGTGATGCTGCTGCCGCCCAACGCCTACCGCGCCGACGAGCGTTCGGTCCTCGCCCACTACGCCGAGGCCGCCCGGGCGGGCCTGCCCGTCGTCGCGTACAACAACCCCGTCGACACCAAGGTCGACCTGGTGCCGGAACTCCTCGCCCGGCTGCACGGCGAGGGACACGTCCAGGCCGTGAAGGAGTTCTCCGGCGACGTCCGCCGCGCCTACCGCATCGCCGAACTCGCCCCGGAACTGGACCTGCTGATCGGCGCCGACGACGTGCTGCTGGAGCTGGCGCTGGCCGGGGCGAAGGGCTGGGTGGCCGGCTACCCCAACGCGCTGCCCGCCGCCTGCGCCGAGCTGTACCGCGCCGCCGTCGCCGGGGACCTGGCCACCGCACTGCAGCTCTACCGGCAGCTGCACGCGCTGCTGCGCTGGGACTCGCAGACCGAGTTCGTCCAGGCGATCAAGTTGTCGATGGACGTCGCGGGACGCCGCGGCGGTCCGGTCCGCCCGCCGCGCATGCCGCTGCTGCCCGAGCAGGAGGCCGCCGTGCGGGCCGCCACCGAGAAGGCCCTCGCGGCGGGACTGTCCTAGGAGGTACGGCCATGCGCAGCAGACTCGTCCTGCACGCCGTCGACTCGCACACCGAGGGCATGCCCACCCGTGTCATCACCGGTGGGCTCGGCACCCTGCCCGGTGCCACCATGAACGAGCGGCGGCTGTACGTCCGCGAACAACGCGACGGCATCCGGCAGTTGCTGATGAACGAGCCGCGCGGGCACTCCGCGATGAGCGGTGCGATCCTCCAGCCGCCGACCCGCCCCGACTGCGACTGGGGCGTGGTGTTCATCGAGGTCTCCGGCTGTCTTCCGATGTGCGGCCACGGCACGATCGGGGTGGCGACCGTCCTGGTCGAGACGGGCATGGTCGAGGTGACCGAGCCCGTCACCACCGTCCGCCTCGACACCCCCGCCGGGCTCGTGGTCGCCGAGGTGGCGGTCGCGGACGGCGCGGCGCAGGCCGTGACGCTGCGGAACGTGCCCTCCTTCGCCCTCGCCCTCGACCGCAAGGCGGCCCTGCCCGACGGACGGACGGTGACGTACGACCTCGCCTACGGCGGCAACTTCTACGCCATCCTGCCGCTGGCCGAGTTCGGCCTGCCCTTCGACCGGTCCCGCAAGGAGGAGATCCTCGCCGCGGGGCTGTCGCTGATGGCGGCGATCAACGCCGAGGGGGAACCGGTCCACCCCGAGGACCCGTCGATCCGCGGCTGCCACCACGTCCATCTGTACGCCCCGGGCGCCACCGCCCGGCACTCCCGGCACGCGATGGTGATCCACCCCGGCTGGTTCGACCGCTCGCCGTGCGGCACCGGCACCTGCGCCCGCATGGCCCAGCTGCACGCGCGCGGCGAACTCCCGCTGGACACCGAGTTCGTCAACGAGTCCTTCATCGGCACCCGGTTCACCGGCCGGCTGCACGGCACCACCGAGGTCGGTGGGCGCCCGGCGGTGCTGCCCGGCTTCACCGGCCGTGCCTGGATCACCGGCACCGCCCAGTACCTGCTGGACCCGACGGACCCCTTCCCCGCGGGATTCGTCCTGTGACCGGCACCGGCACCGGCACCGGCCCCGGCCCCTGCACCGGCACCGGCCCCAGCACCGGCTCCGCCACCGGCACCGGCGCCGGGACCGGGACTGCCACCTGGACCGCCACGGCGTCCGGTGTGCGGCTCAGCAGCACCACACCCCGGGCGGCCAGCGCCGCACCGGCCAGGGCCGCCAGCAGCCCGGCCGGGCCGCCGCGCAGCCGCTCGCCGAGCAGCGCCGCACCGATCACCGCGGCGGCCACCGGGTTGGCCAGCGTCACCACCGCGAGCGGGGCGCCCAGACCGCCCCGGTACGCCGTCTGCGCCAGCAGCAGGCCGCCCGCCGCGAACGCCGCCACCAAAAGCGCGACGCCCACCACCTGGGTGCCGAGCAGCGGACCGGAGCGGTCGGTTGCGGCGACCGTGACGGTCTGCGTCAGAGCCGAGGCGACCCCGGAGGCCACCCCGGACGCCGTCGCGTGCCGCAGCCCCGGCCGGGCGCCCGGCCACGACAGCACGCCGATCAGCGCCGCCGTCGCGCCCGACACGGTCAGCGCCTCCGGCACGCTCAGCACGTCGTCGGGGGCCGGACCGGACGCCGTCAGCAGCAGCGCACCGAGCCCGAGCAGGGTCAGCCCGGTGCCCCGCCACTCGACGGGACCGACCCGGCGGCCCGCCAGCCGCGCCCCCAGCGGTACCGCAGCGACCAGGGTGAGCGCGCCCAGCGGCTGGACGAGGGTGAGCGGACCGTACTTCAGCGCCACGACATGCAGCAGCGCGGCCGACGCGTTCAGCGCCACCGACGCCCACCACGCGCCACTGCCCAGCAGCCGCAGTGCACCGGTGTCCGGGTGGCGGGCGGCCAGCCGTTCCTGGGCGACCGCCGCGGCGGCGTAGGCGAGGGCGGAGACGAGGGAGAGGGCGACGGCCAGGGCGGCGGCGCTCACCGCCCGGCTCCCACCGGCTCACCCCGTCCGGCCGCCGCAGGCCGCCTGCTGCCGCACACCACCACCGACCGCGACCGGGACCGCGACCGGGGCGGACGCAGCACGGCGAGCGCCAGGCCCAGCAGCAGCGCGGCCACGGCCACGTCGAGCCAGTAGTGGTTGGCCGTGCCCACGATCACCAGCAGCGTCAGCAGCGGGTGCAGCAGCCACAGCCACCGCAGCCGGGACCGGGTGGCGGCGACCAGACCGACCGCCAGCATCAGCGCCCAGCCGAAGTGCAGCGACGGCATCGCCGCGAACTGGTTCGACAACTGGTCGGCCTCCGGGGGCCCGTACACCGACGGCCCGTACACCCGCGCGGTGTCCACCAGACCGGTGCCGGCCAGCATGCGCGGCGGGGCGAGCGGGAACGCCAGGTGCAGCACCAGCGCGGCGCCGGTCACCGCGGCCAGCACCCGGCGGGCCCACCGGTAGTGCGCCGGACGTCTGAGCCAGAGCCAGACCAGGAAGACGGCCGTGGCCGGGAAGTGCACCGCCGCGTAGTAGGTGTTCGCCGACCGCACCAACGGCTCGCCGTGCAGCAGCAGGGACTGCACCACGCCCTCGTCGGGCAGACGCAGCGCCCGTTCCAGGTCCCACACCCGGTGCGCGTTGGCGAAGGCCCCGCCGGTGTGGCCGGCCGTCAGCCGCCGGCCGAGCTTGTAGACCAGGAAGAGCCCTGCGACCAGCAGCAGCTCACGGAGCAGCGGCGGTCGCGGCGGTCGTGCCGCGACGACCCGCTCCGGTGCGTCCGGCTCGGCCGGCCTGTCCGGATCGTCCGGCCCATCGGGATCGCCCGGCTCGTCCGGCGTCCCCTCGGTGCGGGAGGTCATCCCCGGCCCCTTCACTGACGGTGGTGCATACGGGTGGTGTGACGGGACACATCTCATCGATACGGGTCCGTTCCGATACGGAAGTGTACCGATACGGTTGGGTACCGGTACACTGGCGTATCGATGGACGAGGAGGCAGCACCGATGACGTCGCAGGATGCGGCACGGACGGCCGAGCCGGAGCCGGCCGGAGCCTCGCGCCGCTCCAAGCTCACCCCCGAGCGCGAGCAGGAGTTCTTCGACACCGTGGTGGCCCAGATCCGCGAGTGCGGGTACGACGCCGTCACGATGGAGGGCGTCGCGGCCAGCACGCGGTGCAGCAAGTCCACGCTCTACCGGCAGTGGAAGACCAAGCCGCGGTTCGTGGCGGCGGCGCTGCGCTCGCGCCGCGAGGCGCGTTTCGCCGGTATCGACACCGGCTCGCTCGCCGAGGACCTGAGGCGGGCGGCCCGTGCGGCGGGGGAGTCCTCGGGTGAGGACACCCGGCTGCTGCAGGCCCTCGGCCCCGCCGTGCTGCAGGACCCGGAACTGCAGCGGGCGCTGCGCGAGGCGATCGTCGAGCCGGAGATCGCCGCGCTGCGGGAGATGCTGCGGCGCGGGGTGGCACGGGGCGAGGTCGCCGCAGGCCACCCGGCGCTGGAGTACGTACCGGCGCAGATGTTCGGCGTACTGCGGATCAGGCCCGTGCTGGAGGGGGAGTACGCCGACGCGGAGTACCTGGTCCGCTTCGTCCGGGCCGCGGTGCTGCCCGCACTGGGACTGACCTAGGACTCGGGCCGCCGTCCACGGGATGACCGGACGGCGGCCTGCCCGCGCCGCACCGTGGGGACGGGGGCGGCGCGCACCCCCCGGCCGGGTGGGGCGCCCTTCGAGCGGAGGGGCGTCCCACCCGGCCGGCCCGTTCCCGCGCCGGGCGGAACGCCTGCCGGGTCAGACGTCCTGGCCGGTGCCGCCGCGGCCCTCCGCGGCCTCGATGCCCTCGGCGATCTCGTCGAGGACGGCCTGCTTCTCGCCGACGTCGACGCCGAGCCGGACGACGACGATCCGCCGGGGATCGGCGGGCGACGGGAGCGCGAGCGACTCGACGTAGCCGTCGGAGCCCTTGCTCGTGATCGCCTTCCAGCGGACCCGGTAGCCCTGCTGCCCGGCCACCGTCACCTTCTCGGACGCCAGCACCTCGTGCGAGGCGAGCGAACCGTAGCCCTGGCCGTACGACTCCTCGGCGTTGGCCTCGATGTCCGCCTTGGCGACCTCCTCGGCGGTCCTGCCCCGGGTGCCGAGCACCTGCGCCGGCGCCGAGTACGCCCCGCCCTTCATACAGTCCCTGGAAGTGTCGCCGGGGCACTTGTAGGTGTCGTCGGACGCGATCGAGGCACCGACCATGAGCTCCTGGCCGTGCCAGCCGTCCGGGATCGGGAGGCTGATCCCGTTCACCGGATCGGTCACCGACCCGCTGTCGATCCGCCCCTCCTGCGACCCGTCCGGAGCGGGCGACCCGCCGCCCGAGTCCCCGCCGGAGTCCCCGGACGGCCCGTCCTGCTCGCGGGGCGCACCAGGGGTGGCCCGCTGTCCCCCGGCCCGCTCCCCTCCCGTCCCGTCGCCGTCGGTGAGTACGTACACCCCGGCCCCGATGCTCGCCAGGACCGCGACGGCCACGGCCACCGCTATCCCGGTACGCAGCCCGCGCCGCCGGGACTCCGGAGGCCGGCCCGGATAGCCGGGGTGGGCCGGGTAGGTCGGGTGGGCGACGTACGGGGGGTGCGGGGAGTGCGCGGGCTGCGGGGCGGGCCGGGAGCCGAGGTCCGTCCCGGCCCCGGCCTCAGCCCCGGCTTTCGCGTCCGCCGGCCCGGGGGAGGGCCGGGAGTCGTCGTCCGCGTCGGCCGGTGCCCGCGGTGCCTCCCCGGCGGGCGGCGCCGCCGGGCGGGTCCGGTCCGTCCACGCCTCGCCGTCCCACCAGCGCTCGGTGGCGGGACCGTCACTTGTCTGCCCGGGGTCCGGATACCACCCGGGAGGAGTCGCCTGCGTCATGACCCCACCGTATGAGGCGTCGGTGAAAGCGGCATGAGAGGATCCGCCCCCGTGACGGTCCGCGGCGGATCCGGACTTCCGCGGCTGCCGCGAAAGCACGTGCGGCACACCGCCGTTGACCGCCGGCGGGCGGGTCCGGGCCTCCCGGCGCCGTCGGCCGTTACCCGAAGTCATCCGCCACGGCAACACCTGGTCCGACCCTCGTCCGGCGGGGCCGCCGGGCGGATAGGCTCGGGTCTGTACGTCGTTCGGGCGACTTGGGGAGGTAGCGGGATGACGGAGGTACGGCCCACGGCCGCCCCCTCGGCTTCCCTGTGGGAGCGGGACGAGGAAGTCGCCGTCGTGACGCGGGCCGTCGACGCCCTGTGCGCGGACCGGGCCTCGTCCGGCAGCCTGCTGGTGTTCCGCGGCGAGGCGGGGCTCGGCAAGACCGCACTGCTCGCCGAGGCCCGCCGGATCGCCGAGGCCCGCGGCTGTACCGTGTGGTCCGCGCGCGGCGGCGAGACCCTGCGGTCCGTCCCCTTCAACGTCGTACGGCAGTTGCTGCAGCCCGCACTGGTGTCGATGCTGCCCGAGGAGGCCCGCGAGTACCTCGGGGACTGGTACGACATCGCCGGACCCGCCCTCGGCATCGCGGACCCTGGGCCGCGGCAGGCCGACCCGCAGGGCGTGTGCGACGGTCTGGTCGCCGCCGTGCGCAGGCTCGCCCGCCGGGAGTGGCCGCTGGTGCTGCTCGTCGACGACGTGCACTGGGCCGACCAGGAGACCCTGCGCTGGCTCGCCGCGTTCACCGAACGCCTGGCGGAGCTGCCGGTGCTGGTCGTCGTCGCACGCCGCCCCGGCGACATCACCGGCGACGGCGCCCGCCATCTCGAGGCGGTCGCCGCCACCGCGCACCACCCGGTCACCGCCCTGAGCGCCCTCACCCCGGACGCCACGGCCGGGCTCACCCGCGCCGCCCTGGGCGCCGACGCCGACGCCGCTTTCTGCCGCGAGGTCTGGGCCGTGACCGGCGGCAACCCCTACGAGACCGTCGAACTCCTCGCCAAGGTCCAGGACAGCGAGCTCGCACCGGTGGAGGCGCACGCCTGTGAACTGCGCGCGCTGAACCGCACCGCCCGCGGCGGCGGCCTCGTCGCCCGGCTGGAACAACTCGGCATCGACGCCACCCGGTTCGCCTGGGCCGCCGCCATCCTCGGCACCGGCATCACCGTCGGCATGGTGGCCCGGCTCGCCACCCTCGACCGCGCCGACGCCCTGCGCTGCGCCGAACTGCTGCGCACCGCCCGCATCCTCACCGAACCCGACCCCGCCGCGGCCCACGCCTCCGCCCACGGCGACCTGGAGTTCGTGCACCCGCTGATCGCCACCGCCGTGTACAACTCCATCCCGGACGCGCTGCGCCGCGCCATGCACGGCATCGCCGCCCAGGTCGTCACCGACTCCGGGCTGGGCGCCGCCGCGGCCTCCCGCCATCTGCTCCAGGTGCACCCGGACGACGACCAGGAACTCGTCGCCCAACTCCGCGAGGCGGCCCGCGAGCACCTCGCCGTCGGCGCCCCCGACGCCGCCCGCCGCTGCCTCGAACGCGCCCTGGAGGAACCGCCCCGGCCCGAGGCCCACGCCCGCGTGCTGTACGAACTGGGCTGCGCGACCCTGCTCACCGCGCCGGCCCGGACCATCGGCCACCTGCGGAGCGCCCTCGGCATGCCCGGTCTGGACGGCGACCAGCGGGTGGACGCCGTCTTCCGGCTCTCCCAGGCGCTCCTCCACAACGACCAGCTGGAGGAGGCCGTCCGCACCGTGGAGGCCGAGGCCGCCCGCCAGCCCGAGGGCCCCGCGAGAATGCGACTCCAGGCGGTCCAGTACATGTGGGAGGGCATCCACGCCGGCGAGGCCGCCTCGCCCGGCCGCTCCGAGCGGCTGAAGGCACTCGCCGCCACCTGCACCGGACGGGACAACGCCGAACGCGCCCTGCTCATCCTGCGCGGTTTCGACGCCATGACCCACGGCGAGAGCGCCGAGGAGGTCGCCGAACTGTGCGACCGCGCCCTGGTCAACGGCCGGCTCGCCCCCGGACTCGGCTGGACCGACCCCGACTGGGGCCTGGAGCTGCTGATGATGCTGGCCAGCGCCTACGTCTACACCGACCGACTGGACCGCGCCGAGGCCCTGTTCACCGACGCCCTGCGCGCCTACGAGACCGCCGGCTGGAGCGGCGGCCATCTCGCCCTCGCCCACGCCTACGTCGGGCTCGGCCACCGCAGGCGCGGCCGGCTCAAGGAGGCGGAGGCGTCCCTGCGCGAGTCGCTGCGGCTGGCCGAACGCGTCGGCCGCGGACTGCCGCTGTACTGGTCGGCCACCTGCAACCTGGTCGACACGCTGCTCGCCCGCGGCCACATCGACGAGGCATGGGCGGTCGCCGAGCAGTACGGCTTCGCCCCGCCCTATCCGTCCACGATCGTGCTGCCCGACCCCCGCTCCGTCCGGGGCCGGCTGTTGCTGGCGGTCGGCCGCACCAAGGACGGCGTCAACGAACTGGAGGCGGCGGAGAAGGCGTCGGCGGCCCGCGGACATCACAACCCGGTGATGATCCCCTGGGCTGTGGAACTGGCCCGCGCGCTGGCCACCGACGACCCGGTCCGCGCCGCCCGGCTCGCCTCCGAGGCCCGCCGCAGTGCCGAGCGCTTCGGCACCGACACCGCGATCGGCGAGGCGCTGCGCTGTGCCGCCGCTCTGGAGACCGGTCAGCGTGCGGTCCGGCTCGCCGCGCAGGCGGCCACGTATCTGGAGGCCTCGCCGTGCCAGTACGAGCACGCGGCGGCCCGGGTCGAGTACGGCATCGCCGCCCGTTCCGCCGCCGAGCTCGACCGGGGGCTGGCGCTGGCCCGTTCGTGCGGCGCGGACGGACTGGCGGCCCGGGCGGAGGAGGCGCTGGCGGCGGGCACCGCGGTGGGGTAGCCCTTCCGTCAGCCGTCAGCCGTCAGCCGTCAGCCGTCAGCCGTCAGCCGTCAGCCGTCAGCCGTCAGCCGTCAGCTCGGCGGCGCGTCCGGATCCGCACGCTGCCGTCGCGCATCGCGCATCGCGCTCGTCGCCGGGCCCGGACCGGACCGGCGGGCGCCGGGGAGCGGGCCGGGCCCGACCGGTCGACCGTCGCGGAGGTGGTCGGGCGACCGCGCCGCCGGCCGACCTCGTCCGACGGGCCGCCGACACGGCCGAGGGACGGCGGATCCGTCCGAGCCCCTGGCCGCCCCGCGCTGATCACCAGCTTCCTCGGCGCGGTGGGCCGATCATCGAGCGACGGTCGCCGCGCCCGCTCACCGGGCCTGGGCGAACACCACCCACACCTGCCCGTCGGCGAAGTTCACCGGCGTGCCGTCCTCCGCCGACCGGAACGCCGTGCCGTCCTCCGCCGACGGCCGCTGCCAGGTCGCCTCGTGCGCCCGCCCGTCCCGCAGCACCTCGGCCCGTCCGGTGCCCACCGTCTCGACGTACGGCGTGAAGCTGCCGCGGGAGTCGTGGAAGTCGGACATCCGGACGTCGACGTGCTGCACCACCACGGTCGCCGGCGCCAGCCGCCGGCCGTCGGGGGTGACGGCCGGCTCGCCGTCCATGGCCACCAGCCAGCTGTCCCGGCTCTGCGACCAGGTGAAGGTGAACCGCGCCGCCGGATAGCGCACCGTGTGCGAGCTCTCCGCCGCGCCGCCCGCGGGGGCCGGGCCGTAGCGGAAGCCGGTCGTCAGGGCGTCGGCGCCCGGTGCCTCGGACATCAGCCGCCCGGGGTGCAGATAGAGGTTGTGCGGGGCGGGCCGACCGGCGTCACGGGCATAGGCGTCGGATGCGGCGGCGTCCCCGTCGGCCGGCGGCTCCGCCCGCAGCGGCGCCTCGTCGATCAGCGGCAGCAGCTTGCGCTGCGCCCCGGAGAAGGCGAGCGTGGGCTCGTCGAACTGACGCAGCAGCTCCAGATCGGACTCCCGGGCGCTGCGCACCGGACCGACCTGGTCGGGCAGCTCCGTCGCGTAGATCGCCATCAGCCGGCTCAGCCCGCCCTCGACCGGCTCGACATAGACCACGTCCGCGGCGTCCAGTCCCGTCTGAGGGCGCGCCGCACGCACGTTGTCGATCTTCACGGCCAGCACCGAGGCATGACTGCTCCGTGCAGTGCCCGATGCGCTGCTGCTCGGCGACGGCTCCCGTTCCGTTCCGCGCCCGTCGTCGCCCGGCCCGGACCGCGCCGTGCAGCCGGCCGCCAGCAGGACCGCCACGGCCGCCGTCGCCAGCGTCCGCACGGCGCCGTTCCGGGTGCGCATCCCTCGTCGCATCCCCACCACCGGCCACCCGCCCTTCCTATGTCCATGATTGTGCGCTTATCTGAGCGTTTATGGCCATACCCGATAGCGTCGGAAGGCGCGCATTCAATCGGCTGATCGGACCAGCGGCGAGGGTGAGCAGGGAGTGACGAGCGGAAGCAGGGAGTACGGGCCCGGGAGTACGGACCCGGGCGGAACGCGCCGGCTCAGGGACCGCCGAGGATCTCCGCCAGGTCATAGCGCACCGGCTCCTCCAACTGGGCGTAGGTGCAGCTCTCCGGGGCGCGGTCGGGGCGCCAGCGGCGGAACCGGGCCGTGTGCCTGAAGCGCACCCCGTTCTCCATGTGGTCGTAGGCCACCTCGGCGACCCGCTCCGGGCGCACCGGCACCCAGGACAGGTCCTTCTTGCCGGACCAGCGGCTCGGCGCCCCGGGCAGCCGCGCCGACGCATGCGCCGCCTCGTCCGCCCACGCCGCCCACGGATGCCCCGTGACGTCCTCCATCCGCAGCGGCTCCAGCTCCTCCACCAGCTCCTGGCGCCGCTTCATGGAGAAGGCCGCGCTCACCCCCACGTGCTGCAGGCCGCCCCGGTCGTCGTACAGGCCGAGCAGCAGCGAACCGACCACCGGGCCGCTCTTGTGGAACCGGTACCCGGCCACCACCACGTCCGCCGTCCGCTCGTGCTTGACCTTGAACATCACCCGCTCGTCCTGGCGGTAGCGCAGATCCAGCGGCTTGGCCACGATCCCGTCCAGACCCGCGCCCTCGTACTGCTCGAACCACCGCTCGGCCACGTCGGCGTCCGTCGTCGCCGGAGCCACATGCACCGGGGGCGTCACCCCGTCCAACGCCCGCAGCAGCAGTGCCCGTCGGTCGGACAGGGGTACGTCCAGCAGGGACTCGTCGTCCAGCGCCAGCAGGTCGAAGACGACCAGTGACGCCGGGGTCCGCTCGGCCAGCATCCGCACCCGCGAGTCAGCCGGATGGATCCGCTCGGTCAGCGCGTCGAAGTCCAGCCGCCCCTCCCGGGCGATCACGATCTCCCCGTCCATCACCGACCGCCCGGGCAGCCGCTCCCGCACGGCCGCCACCAGCTCCGGGAAGTACCTGGTCAGCGACTTACCCGTGCGGCTGCCCAGCTCGACCTCCGCCCCGTCGCGGAACACGATCGCCCGGAACCCGTCCCACTTCGCCTCGTACTGCATCCCGGGCGGGATCTTCGCCACGGACTTGGCCAGCATCGGCTTGACCGGCGGCATCACGGGCAGGTCCATGGTCCGACTCTAAGGAGTGGTCACGGTGAGCGCCTGTCGGCCGCGGGTTGCGGCCGCCTCCCTCGGGGGGACGATGGAGGCACGGAGCGAGGGTGGGACGGAGCACCCGAACACGGCCGACAGAGGCGGAGATGGATGGGTGAGCACGTCCGCGCGGGAAATCTGGACATCTGGACGGAGCAGGTCGGCCGAGGGCCGGAGGTCCTGCTCGTCGGCGGTCTCGGAGACACCGTCGAATCGTGGCAGTTCCAGCTCGACGGACTCGCGGACCGGTACCGCCTGATCGCGTTCGACAACCGCGGTGCCGGTCGCACCCCGATGCCCGACGGTCCCGTTTCCGTGGAGGTGATGGCGGACGACGCCGCCGCGCTCCTCGGCGTCCTCGGCCTCGCCCCCGTACACGTGGCGGGCTTCTCCGGCGGCAGCATCATCAGCCAGGAGCTGGCCCTGCGCCACCCCGGACTCGTGCGCAGCCTCGTCCTGCAGAGCACGTGGCCGGTGATGGACCCCTATCTCCGCTCATGGGCGCGCTTCGTGCGCCGGCTGGTGGAGTTCGCCCCGAGCGAGCGGGCGTTCCTGGAGGACTTCTTCCTCGACATCTACACGGCCCGAGCGCACAACGACGGCACGGTGGATCAGTTCATCGAGGAGGTGCTCGCCTTCCCTCACAAGCAGGCGCCCCGGGACACACAGCGGTTCCTCGACGCCTTCATCGACCACGACACCACCGACCGTCTTCCCGGCATCACCGCACCGACCCTCGTCCTCGCCGGGGGCCTGGACCCCACCGCGCGCCCGGAACTCTGCCGCTCCGTGGCCGACCGGATCCCCGGCGCCCGGTTCGAAATCCTGGAGGGCGAGGCCCATCAGCCGTTCCAGGAGATCCCGGAGACGTGGAACTCCCGGGTCGACGCCTTCTGGCGCGAGCTCGCTCCGGTCACCTGAACCGGCGGCGACCGAACGACCCCCGCCGGCGAAATGCGCGGTACGCCCGGTACGCCTACCGTGGCTCGCATGGGCGAAGCGGTGGAACTGGAACTGGGCGGCCGGACCGTACGGCTGTCCAACCCCGGCAAGATCTACTTCCCGGAGCGCGGCTACACCAAGCTCGACGTCGCCCGCTACTACCAGACCGTGGCCCCCGGCATCCTGCGCGCCCTGCGCGAGCGGCCCACCACCCTGGAGCGCTACCCGGACGGCATCACCGGCGAGTGGTTCTACCAGAAGCGCGCCCCCAAGGGGATGCCCGACTGGATCCCCACCGCGCACATCACCTTCCCCAGCGGACGCAGCGCCGACGAGATGTGCCCCACCGAGGAGGCCGCCGTGCTGTGGGCCGCCCAGTACGGCACCCTCACCTTCCACCCGTGGCCCGTGCGCCGCACCGACGTCGACAGCCCCGACGAACTGCGCATCGACCTCGACCCGCAGCCGGGGACGGACTACGACGACGCGGCCCGTGCCGCGCTGGAACTCCGGTCCGTGCTCGACGAGTTCGGCGGTCTGCGCGGATTTCCCAAGACCTCCGGCGGCCGGGGGCTGCACGTCTTCGTGCCGATCGAGCCGCGCTGGACCTTCACCCAGGTGCGGCGCGCCGCGATCGCCGTCGGACGGGAGATGGAACGCCGGATGCCGGAGAAGGTGACCATCAGGTGGTGGAAGGAGGAACGCGGCGAGCGCATCTTCATCGACTACAACCAGACCGCCCGGGACCGCACCATCGCCTCCGCCTACTCCGTGCGCCCCCGCCCGAACGCCCCCGTCTCCGCGCCCCTGCGCTGGGAGGAGGTCGGCGTCGCGCACCCGGGGGACTTCGACATCACGACCATGCCCGCGCGCTACGCCGAACTCGGCGACGTGCACGCGGACATGGACCGTCACCGCTACTCCCTGGAGGCGCTGCTGGAGCTGGCCTCCAAGGACGAGCGTGACCACGGCCTCGGCGATCTGCCGTACCCGCCCGAGTATCCCAAGATGCCGGGCGAACCCAGGCGGGTACAGCCGAGCCGGGCCAGGAAGGAGCCGGGACCTACAGCTCCCTGATCCGGACGTCCCGGTACGACACGACGTCCGTCGTACCGTGCACCTGGATCCCGATGTAGCCGGAGGCGAACCGCCGTCCGTCCGTGCCGGGGTCGTCCCCGCGCGGCGGATGGAAGGTCTGGCCCCGGTTGTTGTCGAACTCGTTGATCAGCACGCCGTTGCGGTAGATCTCGTAGTGCTGGCCGGTCACCCGGATCTCGTAGTCGTTCCAGGTCCCCTTCTCCGTCACGCCGGCCCCGGCGAGCCCCACCCGGTCGAAACCGTAGACCGAGCCCGTCTTGTACATGTCGCCGTCGGGCCGGTCGAGCACCTGCACCTCGTGGCCGAACTTGACGGCGACCCACTCCGGGCGCGACTCCTCGGGGTGGTCGTGGACCTGCGGGAAGCGCACGAACACGCCGGAGTTGGCGTTTCCGGTGCCCGGGGCGTCGTCCCGCCACTGGAGCTTCAGCGAGAAGTCGCCGTACTTGCGCTGCGGGAACCACAGCATGCCCATGCCCGGTGTGGTGGTGGACGAGGTGATCGACCCGTCCGGGTTCAGCGCGAACGAACCGCCGCCGACCTGCTCCCACCGGGCGAAGGACTCCGGCGTGCCGTCGAGGATGGTGCGGTAGCCCTCGGTCCGGCCCGGCGTTCCGATGCCGGACCCGCGGGCCGCCCGGTCGACCGCCCGGTACTCGCGCCCGTCGACGACGCCCTCGTCCCGCAGCGCCGCCATGACCTCCCGCACGTGCTTCAGGAACAGCTGCTGGGACGTCCACTCCTTCTCGTCCTCGATCAGCTCGCCGATCCGGCACCGGTTGTTCGTCACCCGGTTCGGCACGCCCGAGTCGACGGTGCCGACGATCACCGTCAGCCGCTCGTCGTACTCCGGGCAGGGCGGCGCCGGAACCCCGCCGCCCGCCACCACCGTGAAGCTCACCGTCAGTGGCTCGGAGGTGTTGCCCGCCTCGTCGCTCGCCCGGTACGCCACGGTGTGCCGGCCCACGCGGTCGACCACCACGGGCGCGGAGTACGCCAGGTAGGGCCCGCCGTCGAGCGAGTACTCGATGCCGGCCACGCCCGAACCGCCCTCGTCCGTGGCGCTGACGGTCACCTTCGCGCTGCCGATGTAGGCCCCGTCGGAGTTCCTGGAGCCGTCGACGGTCACACCGGTCACCGGCGGGATGGTGTCCTGCGGCGGAGCGGCGGCCACCGTGAAGTCGACGCTCTTCCCCGCCGCCGTGTTGCCCGCCTTGTCGGTGGCGCGGTAGCGCACGGTGTGGGTGCCCGCCCCGTGCACCATCACCGGGCCGGAGTAGGTCTGCCAGGCGCCGTCGCCGACCGCGTACTCGATGGTGTTGACGCCGGAACCGGTGTCGGAGGCGGTGACGGTCACCGTCGCCATGTCGATGTAGTGGCCTTCCTCGTTCCTCTCGCCGGAGACCGTCGCCGAGGTCTCCGGCGGGGTGGTGTCGTCGGTCGGCGGGGCGACGACCGTGAAGTCGACGCTCTTCTCCGCCGCCGCGTTGCCCGCGTTGTCGAACGCGCGGTAGCGGACCGTGTGCTCGCCGACCTGATCGACGACCACCGGCGCGGTGTACGGCTGCCAGGCGCCGTCGGCACCGAGCGCGTACTCGATCCGGTCGACGCCCGAGCCGCCCTCGTCGGTCGCGGTGAGCGCGACGCTCGCCGAGCCGACGTAGGCGCCGTCGCCATTCTGCGTACCCTGCACCTCGGCCGCCGTCTCGGGCGCCGTCGTGTCGTCACCGCCGCCGCCCTCGGTCACCACCAGCACGCCCCGCATCCGGCCGTGGCCGGGGATGGTGCAGTGGTAGAGATACCGGCCGGGCGTGAGCGTGACCTCGGCGGTGTGTCTGCCGCCCCGGTCGTCGGTCGGGTTGGCCAGGATGTTCAGCCGGACGTCGCTGTTGTACTCCGGGTCGCTGGTCACGAAGGTCAGCGTGTGCGGCATGCCGGTGGTGTTGCCGGTCGCCTCGCTGTTCTCGAACACGACGGTCGCCGGTCCGGCCACCGCCGTCCCCGGCGCCGACAGGTACGTGTCGATGTCGTTGCCGGCGGTCCAGGTGAGGACCTGTTCGGCGGCCCCGCCGGCCTCCGGCTGCCCGGCCGCCGCGGGCACCGCCTGGAGGCCGAGGACCACGAGCAGGCACGCCGACAGGGCGGCCCACACTCTTCGTTGCCGTACGGACAGGTGTGTCACTGCGTCCCCCTCGCCAGCTGACCGGCGGCCGGGGTGGGCCCGCCGCCCGTGTACGTCACGCGCCACAGTGCCGACCTGGAGTCCGAGGTGAAGAAGCCGCGGCCGTAGTCGAGGACGTACAGCGCGCCGTGCGGACCGAACTTCCAGTCCATCAGGTTCCTGATGCCGCCGTCGCCGACCGGAACGATCTTCTTCAGCGACTCCGAGTGCACCGGAAGACCGCCGTCCCCTTGTGTCCTCGGGTCCATCACCACCGCGTTGCGCGGCTGGTCGGCATCGTAGAAGTCGCCGACGAACCACTTGCCGTCCCAGTAGGCGGGCCATGTGGTCTCGCCGGCGTTGTCGGCGTCGTAGCGGTAGACCGGGCCGTTCATCGCGGCCTGGCCGCCGCCCTTGAGCCAGTTCAGGCCGTAGGTGGCCTCCTCCTGCTCGTAGGACGGGACGCCGTTCTCGTCGCGCGGGAAGTCCGGGGCGCCGCCCTGCGGCGAGTACCAGATGTTGTTCCCGGTGACCGGCGGCAGGTTGACCAGGCCGTCGTTGTTCGGCGACTCGTTCTTCGGGGCGTCGCAGTCGTACCAGCCCAGCGGCTTCGACGGGTCCGGCAGGTTGCGGTCCCGGTAGGGCTGCTTGTTGCCCATGCAGTAGGGCCAGCCCCGGTTGCCCGCCTCGGTGATCACGGCGAACGTGTCGTACTTCGCCGGGCCCCAGGTCGTCGACGGCGCGCCGGCGTCCGGGCCGACCCAGCCCGCATAGAGGATGTCCGTCGACTTGTCGACGAAGATACGGGCCGGGTTGCGCACGCCCATCACGTAGATCTCGCCGCGCGTCTTGCCGCCGCCCTCGTCGCTCTCCTCACCGGTGAAGAGATTGCCTTCGGGAAGCGTGTAGCTCCCGTCGGGTTCCGGGTGGATGCGCAGGATCTTGCCGTTGAGGTTGTTGGTGTTGCCGGCCGTGCGGCGGGCGTCCGCGAAGGACACGCCCCGGAAGTTCGGCTCGGGGTTGTTGCCCGAGTAACCATCGCTGAATCCACTGGAGTTGGTGTCACCGGTGGCGATGTAGAGGTTGCCCTCGGAGTCCCAGGCCATTCCGCCGCCCGCGTGGCAGCAGCTGTGGATCTGCACCGGCCACTTCAGCAGCACCTTCTCGCTGTCCAGGTCCAGCTTGCCGGTCTCCTGGTCGAGGGTGAAGCGGGAGACGCGCCGCTCGCCGATGTGCTTCTCGCGGTCGATCTCGGAGTGCGGCGTGTAGTGCAGATACACCCAGCCGTTGTCCTCGAGGTCCGGGTCCAGCTCGATGCCGAGCAGTCCCTCCTCGGTCTTGACCAGCTCGCCGCCGCCCCCCTTGTTGCCGAAGACGGTCAGCTCGGCGGCCAGGGTGACCTGATCGGTCCTCGGGTCGTAGACGTGGACCTGGCCCTTGCCCTTGCCGATGTCGGGATCGTTCCAGTCGGTGATCACGGGCTGGGAGGAGTCGGCGCCGCCGCGGCCGATGTAGAACACGCGGCCGTCGGGCGCGGTCACCAGTCCGTGCGGCTCGCCGATCTGGTCGTTCCGGCCGGGCTGGTTGGGCTGCGTCAGACGCTCAGCCGTGTAGTTGCCGGTGATGGTCGCCGTGCAGTCGGCCTGCACCAGCCGCGTCGTCCACATCAGGGCGCCGCGCAGATGGTCCCGGAAGTCGGTCTCGTCGTAGGACGACACCGTGCCGCCCATGCCGGTGTAGAAGGATCGTCCGCCGTCGTAGTCCCGGCACCAGCTGACCGGGTGGTCCCAGCCGTCGGCGCTCGCGCCGGGCCGGTACGTCGACTCGCGCACCCGGGCGACGGTGTGCACGTCTCCGGACGGGTTCTCCACCCAGTCGAGCCACTTGTCGAGGCGCTTCCACTGCGTCGGCAGGTCCTTGGTGGCCGGGTGACGCCGGTCGCCGACCTCGACGGTGGCCCGCTGCACGGCCGACGGGCCGCCCGCGGCCGGCCGGGCGCCGATCAGCCCGGTGAACCAGTCCGAGTACGGCTCGGCGCGCGCCGCGTCGTGGAGCCCGACGAACCCGCCGCCCGCCTCCATGTACGCCTCCAGCCCGGCCTCCTGCTCCGGGGTGAGGACGTCACCGCCACCGGTCAGGAACACCACCGCGTTGAAGCGGCCGAGCCTGCGCTCGTCGGTGAAGACCGAGGCGTTCTCCGTGGCCACGACGCGGAAGCGCCGGTCCGCCGGGCCGGACCGGCCGATCTGCTCGAGGGCCGCGATTCCGGCGTTCACCAGTGGTGACTCGTCGCCGGGCGCGGCGGAACCGTAGAAGACCAGCACCCGGACGTCGGCGCCGCCGGGCGGTGACTTGATCGACATCGTTGTCAGAGACGGGTCGGGCGCCGGGCGGGCACTCGCGGCCGGAGCCGAGAGCAGTCCGGCGGCCAGGGCTCCGGCGGCCAGGGGGGCCGCCCAGCGGCGGCGTCTGCCGGACTTCCCCGTGCGTCTTGTGCTGAACACTCCTAATGCCATGGGCTTGTGATGCGATGTGAACCGCATGGGGTCACCCACCCCTCCTGGGTCGCAGCAACAGCGCCAAGGAAGCTAGACGTCTTTGCGTCGTTCGCCAATAGGTATGACCGGGATGCCACGAACTTTGTCCTGACCGTGGATGAACGCCGCCATGGCCGGTACGGTCGCACCGGTTCAGCACGGCTACGCCTCCTGCTGCTCCGCAGATTTCCGTCACACGTGGGGAGTTCGGCATGGACAGACGGGGCTTCAACCGGCGGGTGCTGCTGGCCGGTGCGGCCACGGCGACATCGTTGTCGGTCCCGCCCGGATCCGCAAGTGCCGCCGCCGGGGCGCGGACAGCGCCCGCCGGGGGCGAGGTGAGACACCTCAAGCTGTACGCCGAGCAACTGCCCGACGGGCAGATGGGCTACGGCTTCGAGAAGGGGACGGCGACGATCCCGGGTCCGCTGATCGAGCTCAACGAGGGCGACACCGTGCACATCGCCTTCGAGAACACCATGGACGTGCCGGTGAGCCTCCATGTCCACGGCCTGGACTACGAGATCACCAGCGACGGGACCAGGCTCAACAAGAGTGACGTGGAGCCCGGCGGCACCCGCACCTACACCTGGCGCACCCACCGGCCCGGCCGCCGAGAGGACGGCACCTGGCGGGCCGGCAGCGCCGGCTACTGGCACTACCACGACCATGTCGTGGGCACCGAACACGGCACCGGCGGCATCCGCAAGGGCCTGTACGGCCCGGTCATCGTGCGCCGCAAGGGCGATGTCCTGCCCGACGCCACGCACACGATCGTCTTCAACGACATGCTCATCAACAACCGTGAACCGCACACCGGCCCCGACTTCGAGGCCACCGTCGGCGACCGCGTCGAGTTCGTGATGATCACGCACGGCGAGTACTACCACACCTTCCACATGCACGGTCACCGCTGGGCCGACAACCGCACCGGCATGCTGACCGGCCCCGAAGACCCCAGCAGGGTCGTCGACAACAAGATCGTCGGCCCGGCGGACTCCTTCGGCCTCCAGCTGATCGCGGGCGAGGGGGTCGGCGCCGGGGCCTGGATGTACCACTGCCACGTGCAGAGCCACTCCGACATGGGGATGGTGGGCCTGTTCCTGGTGAGGAAGCCGGACGGGACCATCCCCGGCTACGACCCGCACGAGCACCGACGCCGGCCGTGACCGGCGGGAGCGCTCTCACCTTCCCGGCGGCGGTCGCTATCCTGAGCCGCAGCCGCCGAGGAGGAGCGCCCGTGACCGAGACCGCGCCGCGACCCACACTGGAGGCCGTGGCCGCGCGGGCCGGGGTCTCGCGGGCCACCGTGTCCCGGGTGGTCAACGGCGCAGCGGGCGTCCGTGAGTCGCTGGTCGAGAAGGTCCGCCGGGCGGTGGAGGAACTCGGGTACGTCCCCAACCAGGCCGCCCGCAGCCTGGTGACCCGGCGACACGACGCCGTCGCCGTCGTCGTCGCCGAACCGGAGACCCGCGTCTTCGCCGACCCCTACTTCGCACTCCAGCTCCGCGGCATCAGCAAGGAGCTGACGGCCCATGACAACCAGCTGGTGCTGCTGCTCACCGAGGGCAGGGAGGACCACGCCCGGGTCGCCCGCTACCTCGCCGGCGGACATGTCGACGGCGCCCTGGTGTTCTCCCTGCACCTCCATGACCCGCTGCCCGGCCTGATCCGGCAGGCCGGAGTGCCGACCGTGTTCGGCGGACGGCCCGGCTGGGACGACACCGCCGGGGCCGGCGCGGTGTACGTCGACAGCGACAACCGCGGCGGCGCCCGCGCGGCTGTACGCCATCTCACCGAGCTCGGCCGCACCCGCATCGCGCACATCACCGGCCCGCTCGACCAGACCTCCGCGGCCGACCGGCTCGCCGGCTACCGCGACGCCGGACCGGACCCCGACCCGGCGCTGGTCGCACGGGGCGACTTCACACCGGCCGGCGGGGAGCGGGCGATGCGTGAACTCCTCGACCAGTGCCCCCGCCTGGACGCCGTGTTCGCCGCCAACGACCTCACCGCCGCGGGCGCGCTGCGGGTGCTGCGCGAGCGCGGACGGCGGGTGCCGGACGACGTGGCCGTGGTCGGCTTCGACGACATGCTGCAGGTCGCCGAGCAGACCGACCCGCCGCTGACCACCGTCCGCCAGGACATCGAGGAGATGGGCCGCCTGATGGCCCGTCTGCTGCTCGGCGGCCTCGACCGCGGGGCGGCCGGCGAGGTCTCCGGCGATCTGCCCGCAGGTGCGGCTTCCGGCGCCGCCGCGGGTGCCGGGCCGGCCGGGGTCGTCCTGCCGACGACACTGGTCCGGCGCGCCTCGGCGTGAGCGCCCGGCGTGACCGTCGGGGCCGGTCCGAGCCCAACACACGGTCAGGCCGCCCGGCACCAGCCCCCTCGGGCAGGGCGCGGCAGACCGTAACCCCGGCCGGGACCGTCGAAGGCGCGCGGCTGCCGCACTCGGGCGGGCCGGACGTCCGGGCGGAGCGGGCACTCAGCGGGCGGTTCGGGAGCGTCTCCGGCTGCGCCCGTCCCGACCTCCGGCGCGGCCGTCCGTCCGGCGCCTCGCAGGCGGAGCCCGGACGGGACACCCGTGGCGGGCGTGCACCCGTCACCCGGCACTCCGGACAATGCCCCGGCCCGTCGCGCGAGGTGATGGACCGGCCGGTCGTCCCGGGTGCCGCCGCGCGTAAGCCGGATTGTGCGAGGGGGGCGGTCAGCTGCGGGCGGGGGTGAACTTGTAGCCGTAGGTGTCCGTGATCACCGAGAAGTTCGTGGTGCGGTTGCCTGCATCGTGCCACACCTGGCACTGGTAGCCGGTGTCGGCGCCCTTCTCGACGGCCTTGACGGCCGGGATCTCGTCACAGGTCAGCGTCTGCTCGTAGCCGCCGCTGTCCTCGTGGCGCTGCCAGAACTCCTGGTACACGCGCTTGGCGACGAGCAGGTCCTGCTCCGCCTCGGTGTCGTACCGGATCAGGAAGTCGCCCGCCTGGTAGTCGTCGGCGATCTTCACCGAGAAGGGAATCTCGACGCCCTCGTAGGTGGCCGTGCACGTGCTGGTCGCCGATGCCTTGAGGGTGACGCCGTCCGGGCAGTCGGCGGTGGTCTCGCCGTTCACCTTGGCGGATCTCAGCAGGGCCTCGCGCAGCCTGTGCTCGACCTTGTCCGTGAACTCCGAACTGCCGTCCGGCTCGGGCTGCGGGGTCTCGAGGTCGTCGTTGTCCTGGACGACGTCGGACTGTGCCTGCGTGAGTTCCACGGCGAGCGGCTTGCTCTCCGGCTCCCGTTCCCGCTTCGAGCCGCCTGCGGCCGAGCTCCGGCCGTCCCCGTCGGACCCGCACCCCGCGGTGAGCAGAACCGCGGCCACGACGACTGGGGCGATCTTGGAAATGCGCATGCTGCTCACTGTAAAGCGCAGCCGAAGTCCGGTCGGCGCGGGGGGCCTTGACACCGGCGAGCGCGGTGCTCGCCTCCGCGACCCCAAGTCCGGGCGGGGTGACCGACTCACCGGCTGCAGGCCAGGCGGGTGGTCCACGCGTTGTGACACCGAGGGCCGGCGACTGCCGCTCGGACGACTCGACTCGACCCGGCTCCCGGTCACTGAAGGGACCGGCGGGCGAACGACCCGCCCCGACCCCACCCGTGGACTGGCCGGGCGACGCCTGGTGGGAGTGGCCAGGTGCGGGACGGATCGTCCGGCGACTTCCGCGCGCCGCCGTGCGCAGCGGCGGCGCGCGGGCCACCATCGAAGGGCCGGAGGCCGCCGGACATTCGTTGAGTGCGCGTTGATCGAACGTTTTTCGCCGACCGGCACGATCACGGCATGCACATCGACATGAATCCGGCGCCCCACCTGGCCTGGCAGGAGGAGGCGCTGTGCGCACAGACCGGAGCGGACTTCTTCTTCCCCGAGCCCGGCAGCTCCGTACGCGAGGCGAAGCGGATCTGCGGCCTGTGCCCGATCCGGGCGGCCTGCCTGGCGTACGCGCTCGACCACGACGAGCGCTTCGGCGTCTGGGGCGGACTGTCGGAGAAGGAGCGCCTGGAGTTGCGGCGGACCTGCAACTGAGCCCCGGCGGCCCGCAGCGGTCGGTGGCGGACCGGTCAGGAATCGAGAAGTCACGGCCGGTGCGCCGCGGCCAGCGTCGACGGCATGACATCGACCGCAGCCGTCACCCTCGAGGTGGCCGAGAGGCCCGCAGGCGCACCTGCGAGTCCAGGCCGAAGGCGGCGGTGTGGAAATCGTGCTCCTGCCGGGCGTCGAGGACGTCAAGGCGAGCAAGCAGTTCTACGTCCGTCAGGGGCTGACCGTGGCCAGGAGCTTCGGCGGCAAGTACGTCCAGTTCGCCGCCGAGGCGGACGACCCGGTCAAGCCGGCCCTGTACCAGCGCCGCGGCCTGGCCAAGGACCTCGGCGTCCCGGCCGAGGGCGGCGGATCCCACCGGATCGTTCTCGGCAGCTCCGCCGGCGCCTTCACCGACCCGGACGGGTTCGTCCGGGAGGCCGCGTCGGCGGCCCTCACGTCGTCCTGACCGCCGGACGCGCCTCGCCGTCCCGGCCGCTCCCGTCAGCCCGCCGCCCGGGCCGCCATCCGGGCCTTGCGGGCGGCCAGCCGCTCGTCGAACTTGGCGGCCTCCGCGTCCAGCCCGCCCATGAACAGGCCCAGCTCCTCCTGGGCCTTGAGCCCCTCGGGGCCGAGGCCGTCGATCTCCATGATCTTCAGGAAGCGCAGCACCGGCTGGAGCACGTCGTCGTGGTGGATGCGCAGGTTGTAGACCTCGCCGATGGCCATCTGCGCGGCGGCCCGCTCGAAGCCGGGGATGCCGTGGCCCGGCATCCGGAAGTTGACGACCACGTCGCGCACCGCCTGCATCGTCAGGTCGGGCGCGATCTCGAAGGCCGCCTTGAGCAGGTTGCGGTAGAAGACCATGTGCAGGTTCTCGTCGGTCGCGATGCGGGACAGCATGCGGTCACAGACCGGGTCGCCGGACTGGTGGCCGGTGTTGCGGTGCGAGATACGGGTGGCCAGCTCCTGGAACGAGACGTAGGCGACCGAGTGGAGCATCGAGTGCCGGTTGTCCGACTCGAAGCCCTCGCTCATGTGGGCCATACGGAACTGCTCGAGCTTGTCCGGGTCGACCGCGCGCGAGGCGAGCAGGTAGTCCCGCATCACGATGCCGTGCCGGCCCTCCTCGGCGGTCCAGCGGTGCACCCAGGTGCCCCAGGCGCCGTCGCGGCCGAAGAGGGAGGCGATCTCGTGGTGGTAGCTGGGCAGATTGTCCTCGGTCAGCAGGTTGACGACCAGCGCGATCCGGCCGACCTCGGTGACCTTGGACTGCTCCTTGTCCCAGGCCTCGCCGTCCTCGAAGAGACCGGGGAAGTTGCGGCCGTCGCTCCACGGCACGTACTCGTGCGGCATCCAGTCCTTGGCGACCTTCATATGCCGGTTGAGCTCCTTCTCGACCACTTCCTCCAGTGCGTACAGCAGCCGGGCGTCGGTCCAAACGGCGGGGCTGCCGAGGTGCGGGGAGGCGATCGTCACGAGAACTCCAGGGGGACGTGCGGCAGAGCGGAGGGAGCCCGGCGAACGGCGCCGGAACTTACGGGATCGTAGGCTACGAGGCCGTAGGTTACGAGCCCGTAGGTTAAATGCGACGTAAAGGTCGCTGATCAGCGGTGTCTCCGGGGTGGACAAAGGCCCCGGAAGCCGCAGGTCCCGGGGCCGTGCGGGCAGCCGTTCACCCGTCAGGAGTACAGGTCCCGCATCCGCACCGAGAGACATGTCACACAGCCCTCGAGCTTCTCGAACTCGCTGATGTCCACCACCACCGGCTCGTAGCCGAGATCGGCGTACAGCTCCGCCGTGCGCGGCGCGCTCGCCGCCATGAGCAGCGTGTCCCCGCCGAGCAGCACCACATGCGCCCCGGACTCCTCCGGGACCGGCAGGAAGCGCGGGAACAGGGAGGGCACGTCCGTCTTGGGGATGTGCCCGACGACCGTCCCGTCGGGCAGCGCCGACACCGCCGACTTCAGGTGCAGCACCTTGCTCACCGGCACCGCCACGACCCGCGCGCCCAGCGGCTCGAACGCGGCCCGCAGCTGCTGGAGGCCGGCCGCGTCGGTGCGCCCGCCGCGTCCGACGTAGAGCGTTTCGCCGATCTTCAGCACGTCGCCGCCGTCCAGCGTGCCCGGCTCCCAGATCCAGTTCACCGAGCAGCCCAGGCGCGCCACCGCCTCCTCCACCCCGGCGGTCTCGGCCCGCCGCGACTCGGCGCCGGGCCGGGTGATCAGGGCGACGTTCCGGTACATGACGACGGTGTCCTCCACGAACACCGAGTCCGGGCACTCGTCGGCCGGTTCCACCTCCAGCGTCTCCCAGCCGCGCGCGCCCAGTGCCGTCACATAGGCCTCCCACTGCTCGACCGCGAGGTCGTGGTCGACCTTCTCCCGCTCGATGTGCGTCACCAGGCCTTCGGCGAGGCGCGGGCTGGGGCGGCGGACCAGGGCCTTCTTGCTGGGCACGTGCGGGTCTCCGTATCGGGGGTGGCGGCCCGGCGCCCGATGGTGCGGCGCCGGTCCGCCATCATGCAGTGCACCCCCGGGGCGGCGAAACCCCCGTCAGCGGCCGGCCGGCCTCCTGAGGTGCTCCGCCGCGCACGAGCCGCGGTGCGCCGGCAGCCGCCGGGGGATCCCCTCGAAGATCACCCGGCCGCCGTCCCGGCCCGTCCGGCCCGAGGCCGATCACCGAGTCGGCGTGCGGGACGCGGAGCGTGATGTCCCCGAGGTTGCTCTCCCGGGCTCCGGTGATGGTGACTGGTCGGCGAGGTCCGCTGCGGTTCGGCAGCGCCCGGAAGGGGCGCGGGGAACTGCGCGACCGGCCACGACGGCGCCGCAGACGAGCGACGGCGCAGCGCGGCACTACCAACGGCATGTCGCGGCACTGCCGGCGGAGCGCTCAGGCGGGAAACCCGACAGCTTCCGGCACGGTCTCCTTCAGTTCTCCGTCCTCCAGCAGCAGCCAGCGCGTGATCCCGATCGACTCCAGGAACGGCAGGTCGTGGCCGGCCACGAGCAGCGCCCCCTCGTACGACTCCAGGGCCGTGGTGAGCTGCCGTACGCTCGCCATGTCCAGGTTGTTCGTCGGCTCGTCCAGCATCAGCAGCTGCGGCGCGGGCTCGGCCAGCATCAGCGCGGCCAGCGCCGCCCGGAAGCGTTCGCCGCCGGACAGCGTCGCCGCCTGCTGGTCGGCGCGGGCGCCGCGGAACAGGAAGCGGGCGAGCTGTGCCCGGATCCGGTTGCCGGTGGCGCCGGGTGCGAACCGGGCCACGTTCTCGGCGACGGTCAGCCCGCCGTCGAGGACGTCCAGGCGCTGCGGCAGGAACCGCAGCGGCACATGGGCCGTCGCCTCGCCCGCCACCGGGTCCAGCTCGCCGGCGATCGTGCGCAGCAGCGTGGTCTTTCCCGCCCCGTTGCGCCCGATCAGCGCGATCCGCTCGGAACCGTAGAGATCGAACCCTCCTTCCACGAGACCTCCGTGGGCGAGCTCCGGATCGCGCAGGGTGAGCACGGTCCGGCCCGCGGGAACGGCCGTGTACGGCAGGTCGACGCGGATCTCCGCCTCGTCCCGGACGGCCTCCGCCGCGTCGTCGAGCCGCTCCCTGGCCTCGGCGAGCTTCTCCTCGTGCATGATGCGGTGCTTGCCCGCGGACACCTGGGCGGTACGTCTGCGCATCTTCATCACCGCCCTGGGCTCGCGCTTGTTCTCGTACATCTTGTTGCCGTAGCGCACCCGCTTGGCCAACTTGGTGCGGGCCTCGACGAGTTCGCGTTTCTGCCTCTTCAGGTCGGCCCCGGCGACGCGCACCATGCGCTCGGCCGCCTCCTGCTCGGCGGCGAGCGCCTCCTCGTACGCGGAGAAGTTGCCGCCGTACCAGGTGATCTCCCCGGAGTGCAGGTCGGCGATCTGGTCGACGAGGTCGAGCAGTTGCCGGTCGTGGCTGACCACCACCATCACCCCGGGCCAGGACGCGACGGCCGCGCACAGGCGCCGGCGTGCGTACAGGTCGAGGTTGTTGGTCGGCTCGTCCAGCAGCAGGACGTCCGGCCGGCGCAGCAGCAGCGCCGCCAGCCGGAGCAGCACGGACTCGCCTCCGGAGACCTCGCCCACGGTGCGGTCCAGCCCGATGTGGCCGAGCCCGAGCTCGCCGAGCATGGCCAGGGCGCGCTCCTCGACGTCCCAGTCGTCACCGACGGTCTCGAAGTGCTCCTCCGCCGCGTCGCCCGCCTCGATGGCGTGCAGCGCGGCCCGCCGCCCGGCGATGCCGAGCGCCTCGTCGACGCGCAGTCCGGTGTCGAGCGTGACGTTCTGCGGGAGGTAGCCGATCTCGCCGACGACACGGACGGAGCCGTCGGCGGGCGTGAGCTCGCCGCCGATCAGTCTCAACAAGGTCGACTTTCCGGATCCGTTGACGCCGACGAGCCCGGTCCGGCCGGGGCCGAAGGAGATGTCCAGCCCGTCGAGGACGGGGGTGCCGTCGGCCCAGGCGAAGGAGAGGGAGGTACAGCTGATGGAAGTATGCATGTACGGGGCCTCCGCGGTTGCTTGAAGCGGTCATGGGCAAACGCGTGTCGAGACACCGGGGACGGCGACCGTCGCGGCAGAACCGCGGGGGAGTGGAGAGGCCCTTGCGAAGAGCGCCGGGCACGAAGAAAGCCCTGCGCGTCGAGGACGGCTCGAACGCCGAGGTCACACGCGGCGTACACACCTCAGGTGTGACGCGGTGTCTCAGGACCTCAGACGAGCAACGTCCTTCTCCAATCGACGGCAACAGGACCGCTGTACACGCTAAGTGGGGCGCCGGGCGCCGTCAATCGGATTTACCCGCTGCCCTGCCCCGCCCCGGCCCCGCCGGGAGCGGCAGGCGCCCCCCGACGCCCGTGACGCCCTAGCAGGTGCCCCGCATCAGCTCCGCGAGCTCGTGGTCCAGATCGAGCTGCAGATGCTCCAGGCCGACGGGGACCAGCTCGCCGGTCGCCTGCAGGAACCGGCGCAGTTCGCCCGATCGGACGTGGATCACGGCGGTGCCCTCGGGGGCGTGGAACTCCAGGACGGTGCGGTCCCAGCCGTACGGCCGCACCCGGACGTCGCCGTGCCCCTCCGGCTCCCGCATGCCCGCGGCGAGCAGCTCGCGGGAGAAGGTCCAGCACACGTCCACGCCCTCCAGCGTGGCCGGGGCCGGGAAGGTCATGCGGACGGCGAACGGGTCGCGCCGGTCGTAGTGGAGCGTCGCGGGAATGCTAGGCATGCGCGGCGCGGCGGCGACGAGCCGTGCCTCGACGGGCTGCTCGATGACGGTGGACAACGCCTTGCTCCCTCGTAGCGGCTGGACGGGCGGTGTGCGGACGGGTGGACGGGCGGGCGGTTGAGGCCGGGCACCCGGGAAGACGACGGAACGCCCGGATCCGTGCACAGGAGGGACGAGTGACCTCTGTCACCGCGTTCATGCCCGTGGTGCGGCAGGAGTGACGTGGCTCTCCCAGGGCGCCGGATCGGAGTCGTTTTCGTCCGGGACGTGGGTAGTCGTCTGCTGAGTGGGAAAGGAAGTGAGGCGACATGCCCCGCGGATCGAGCTCCAAGCGGGAGCGGCAGTACGAGCACATCAAGGAGAGCGCGCGGGAGCGCGGCGCCGGTCCCGGGCGCGCCGAGGAGATCGCGGCCCGCACCGTGAACAAGGAACGGGCCCGGTCCGGCGAGGCCGGGCAGGCGAGCCGGATCTCGACGGAGGACATGTCGTCCGGCCGCCGGGGCGGACAGCGCTCCGGCCGGGGCTCCCAGGGGCCCACCTACGACCAGCTGTACGAGGAGGCCCGCCGCCGCGACGTCTCCGGCCGCTCCCACATGAACAAGAGCGAACTGCGGCGCGCCCTGGGCAAGTGAGTCCACGGGCCCCGCGGCCGGGAAGCGCGCGGTCCCCGTAGGCTCAAGGTCACCATGGCGACCGTACGCATTCCCGGGGGCTGGCCCGCGACCGAGGAACAGGCCCGTGCCGTCCAGGACCGGCTACGCGCGCGCGTGGTGCTCGACGAACCGGGCCCGCCGCCGGGAACCGGCCTGGTCGCCGGCGTCGACGTGGCCTACGACGACGCCCGGGACGTCGTCGCGGCGGCTGCGGTCGTCCTGGACGCGGCCACCCTCGAGGTCGTCGCCGAGGCCACGGCCGTCGGCCGGGTCTCGTTCCCGTACGTGCCCGGGCTGCTCGCCTTCCGGGAGATCCCGACCGTGCTGGCCGCCCTGGACGCCCTGCCCCGACCGCCGGGCCTGGTGGTCTGCGACGGCTACGGGCGGGCGCACCCGCGCCGCTTCGGCCTCGCCAGCCACCTCGGCGTGCTCACCGGGCTGCCCACCATCGGAGTGGCCAAGAACCCGTTCACCTTCACCCACGACGCCCCGGCCGCGCCGCGCGGCAGTACGTCCGCCCTGCTCGCGGGCAACGAGGAGGTCGGTCGCGCCCTGCGCACCCGGGACGCCGTCAAACCGGTCTTCGTCTCCGTCGGACACCGGGTCGACCTCGGCAACGCCTGTGCGCACACGCTGGCTCTGACCCCCGCCTACCGGCTCCCGGAGACGACCCGCAGGGCGGACGCACTGTGCCGCAGGGCGCTGCGCGAGGCCGCCCCCTGAAGCCCGGCGGGTCCGCCTCCCGGCGGCTCAGTCGGCCGGGCCCTGGACGGTCCAGCGGCCCACCTCGCGGTACTCCGAGTCGTAGACGGGCGATCCGGCTCCGGGTTCCAGCGAACAGTGCCGGAGACTGCCGCCCCAGTAGCGCAGGATCCGGCCCAGCTCGCCGGCCGGGTCACGGGTCAGTGCGGCGTCGTCCATGGTGACTTCGAGAAGGAATTTCATACCTTCCAGGGTTTCATTGAACTCCCCGTTGAGACTTCACGCCGACTGCTCGCAGACTCCACCCCGCGGGGTGAGCTTGATGAGAGGGCAGCAGGGTGCTGCAGGACCGGCTGAGTCTCAAACGGGGTGAGTGGGTGCCCGGAGCGGGGGGAGCTCTGGGCGGCTGAGTAGCCGTGTGAGTACCGGTACGGATGTGGCTCCGGCACCCGGTCGGCAGGCTGGGGTGCATGACCACGCACCGTGCTCCCGAGCCCGCCGCCCGCCCCCGCCGGCCCGTCGGGCGGGCCGCGACGGCCGGACTGGCGCTCGCCGCGCTGGCGGGGGTGGGCTGGATCGCCGGGATGATCTACACGGTCGTCGTATGGGCACGCTGACCCGGGCGCGCCCCGTCAGCGGGCGGCGGCGACGCGGAACCGCAGTCCTGCCGCGCACAGCCGGTCGATCAGCGCGTCGCCCATCGCCACCGCGGTCGTGACCTGCCCGGACGTCGGCGGCAGATCGTCCAGGGCCAGGGACAGCGCGGCCTCGGCGAACATCTTCGCCGTCTCGTCGTAGCCCGGGTCACCGCCTGCCACCTCGGTGAACACCCGCCTGCCGCCGCCCTCGCCGACGAACCGGACCGAGAACCAGCTCCGCGCCCGCCGCTCCGGGCTCGGCCCCTCACCCGGCTTGAGCCGGTCCGACAGCCAGTGCCGGGCCTGCGGCACCTGGGCCGCCGCCATGAGGGCGCCCACGCCGAGCGCCCCGCCCACGGCGACGGGCAGGTGCCGCACCGCCGCGTAGTGCCGGTAGCGGAAATCCGGGCCGTAGCGCTCCAGCGCCTTCGCCGAGCGCCGCACGATCTGCGGGTCGATGGTCGGCAGCGGCAGCGCCCAGGCGCCGATCTCCCCGGCGAACCGCGGCGCGCCCGTCGGCGTCGCGGCCCGCCTCCCCACCAGCCGCGGCTCGTGCCGCCGCCGCTCCCGCGCAGCGGCGGCCAGCTGCCGCCCGCGCGCGAACTGGCCCAGCGCGGAGGCGAACGTACCGCCGGAGAACATGCCGTCGGCGGACACGAACCCGTCCACGCTCAGTGGCACGCCTTCCGGCAGCTGCCGGACCGTGAAGTACGCGCCCAGGTCGTGCGGCACCGAGTCGAAGCCGCAGGCGTGCACCAGCCGGGCTCCGGTCTCCCGCGCGCGTGCGTCGTACCGGACGTACATCAGGTCCACGAACTCCGGCTCACCGGTGAGATCGAGGTAGTCGGTGCCGGCGTCGGTGCACGCGGCGACCAGCCCCTCCCCGTACTGCACGTACGGGCCGACCGTGGAGGCCACCACGCGCGCGTGTCCGGCGAGTTCGCGCAGCGAGTCCGGATCGGCCGAGTCGGCGCGGACGACGCCGATGTCCTTGGCCTCGGGCAGCCGCTCGCGCAGCCGCCGGAGTCGGTCCTCGCTGCGTCCGGCGATCGCCCAGCGCAGCCCCTCGGGCGCGTGCGCGGCCAGGTATCGGGCGGTCAGCTCGCCCACGAACCCCGTCGCCCCGAAAAGCACGACGTCGTACCGACGCCCTTCCTTGCTGGACTTGCTCATGACACCCACCGGCCTTCCTCGGTCCGCAGCACGCGCCGTTGTCGGTGGCCGAGGCTAGCGTGAAGGGTGCGGAGCCCGACGACGAGCCCGGAGGTGCCAGGTGGCCGTGGACCGCAATGCCCTGAAGAAGTGGGAGAAGGCGCGCGCATTCGCCCTCGGTCTGCCGGGCGCCGTGGAGGAGTTCCCCTGGGGGGAGTCCGTCGCGAAGGTCAACAGCAAGGTGTTCGTCTTCCTCGGCGTCGACGACGGCAGTCATCCGCTGGGCCTGACCGTCAAGCTCACCGACGAGGAGGCGCACGCCCATGCCCTGACCTGTCCCGGCGCCGCACCCGCCGGGTACGGCCTCGGCAGATCCGGATGGGTGTCGATCCCGCTGGAGGAGAAGGGCGCCCCGGCCGCCGAGCTGCTGTGCGACTGGGTGGAGGAGAGCTACCGGACCATCGCGCCCAAGCGCCTCGCCGCCCAGCTGGACGGCGGCTGAGCCGTCCGGACGTCCCACGGAACGCGCGCCCGCCCCGTCGCACGGCACCTTTGACTGAGCGCTTGCTCGTTCCACCCGGGCTCAGCCCTTGTGCGGACCCGGGCCCGTTCCTAGCATCACTGGTGTTACATCAGTTGTGTCACAGACAGGGGGCCGGATGGCCACGGCACCGACGCCATCGCCGCACGGACCGCTCTCCGGCGTGCGCGTGGTCGAGCTGGCCGGAATCGGCCCCGGCCCGTTCGCCGCCATGCTCCTCGCCGACCTCGGCGCCGACGTGGTCCGGGTCGATCGGCCCGGCGGGCCCGGCCTCGCCGTCGACCCCGCCTACGACGTCACGAACCGCAACAAGCGCTCGGTGGTCGTCGACCTGAAGGCACCCGGCGGCCCCGACCGGGTCCTGGACCTGGCCGCCCGCGCCGACGTGCTGATCGAGGGCTACCGCCCCGGCGTCGCCGAGCGACTCGGCGTGGGCCCGGGACCCTGCCACGCCCGCAACGCCCGTCTGGTCTACGGCCGGATGACCGGCTGGGGCCAGGACGGCCCCCTCGCCCCGCGGGCCGGCCACGACATCGCGTACATCGCGCTGACCGGCGCCCTCGGCATGATCGGCCGCCCCGACGAACCGCCGGCCGTCCCGGCCAACCTCCTCGGCGACTACGCGGGCGGCTCCCTCTACCTGGTCGTCGGCGTCCTCGCGGCCCTGCACCACGCGCGCGAAACCGGCACCGGACAGGTCGTCGACGCCGCCATCGTGGATGGCGCCGCCCATCTCTCCGCGATGATCCACGGCATGCTCGCCGCCGGCGGCTGGCAGGACCGGCGCGCCGCGAACCTCCTCGACGGCGGCTGCCCCTTCTACGGCACCTACCAGACCGCCGACGGACAGTACATGGCGGTCGGGGCGCTGGAGCGGCAGTTCTACGACGAGTTCACCACCCTCCTCGGCATCGCGGACCTGGCCCCGGCCCGGGACGACGTCGCCCGCTGGGGCGAGCTGCGCGAGGCGGTCGCCGCCCGCTTCAGGTCCCGCACCCGGGACGAGTGGACGGCCGTCTTCGAGGGCACGGACGCCTGTGTCGCCCCGGTGCTGTCCCTGCGCGAGGCCCCGCACCACCCGCACCTCGCCGCCCGCGGCACCTTCACCGACCACGGCGGACTCACCCAGCCCGCCCCCGCGCCCCGCTTCTCCGCGACCCCCGCCACGGTCCGCACCGGCCCCGCCCTGCCGGGCGCCGACACCGCGGCCGTGGCCCGTGACTGGGACGTGCCCGGACTCCCGACCTCGTCCTCCCACCCTCACCGAAAGGCCGGCCAGTGACCACCGAAGCGTATGTGTACGACGCGATCCGCACCCCGCGCGGGCGCGGCAAGGCCAACGGCGCCCTGCACGGCACCAAGCCCGTGGACCTGGTCGTCGGGCTCATCCACGAGATCCGCACCCGGTTCCCCGGACTCGACCCGGCCGCCGTCGACGACATCGTGCTCGGCGTGGTCGGCCCGGTCGGCGACCAGGGCTCCGACATCGCCCGGATCGCCGCCGTCGCCGCCGGACTCCCGGACACGGTCGCCGGCGTACAGGAGAACCGCTTCTGCGCCTCGGGCCTGGAGGCCGTCAACATGGCCGCCGCAAAGGTGCGTTCCGGCTGGGAGGACCTGGTCCTCGCGGGCGGCGTGGAGTCCATGTCGCGGGTGCCGATGGCCTCCGACGGCGGCGCCTGGTTCAACGACCCGATGACCAACCTCGCCACCAACTTCGTGCCCCAGGGCATCGGCGCCGACCTGATCGCCACCGTCGAGGGCTTCTCCCGGCGCGACGTCGACGAGTACGCGGCGCTGTCCCAGGAGCGGGCCGCCGCGGCCTGGAAGGAGGGCCGCTTCCAGCGCTCCGTGGTACCGGTGACGGACCGCAGCGGCCTGACCGTGCTCGACCACGACGAGCACCTGCGGCCGGGCACCACCGCCGACTCCCTCGCGGGACTCAAGCCGTCCTTCGCCGACATCGGCGAACTGGGCGGGTTCGACGCCGTGGCGCTGCAGAAGTACCACTGGGTGGAGAAGATCGACCACGTCCACCACGCGGGCAACTCCTCCGGCATCGTCGACGGCGCCGCCCTGGTCGCCATCGGCTCCAAGGAGGCCGGGGAGCGCCAGGGCCTCACCCCCCGCGCGCGGATCGTCTCCGCCGCCGTGTCCGGCTCCGAGCCCACCATCATGCTCACCGGCCCCGCCCCCGCCACCCGCAAGGCGCTCGCCAAGGCCGGGCTGACCATCGACGACATCGACCTGGTCGAGATCAACGAGGCGTTCGCCGCGGTCGTCCTGCGCTTCGTGAAGGACATGGGGCTCAGCCTGGACAAGGTCAACGTCAACGGCGGCGCGATCGCCCTCGGGCACCCGCTCGGCGCCACCGGCGCCATGATCCTCGGCACGCTCGTCGACGAACTGGAGCGCCAGGACAAGCGGTACGGCCTCGCCACCCTGTGCGTGGGCGGCGGCATGGGCATCGCCACCATCGTCGAGCGCATCTGACCCCTCCCGACGGATCACCTGGAGCACACCCTCATGAGCACCGAGTCCACCACCATCCGCTGGGAGCAGGACGGCACCGGCGTCGTCACCCTCGTCCTGGACGACCCGGACCAGTCCGCGAACACCATGAACCAGGCCTTCCGCGAGTCGCTCGCCGCGATCACCGACCGCCTGGAGGCCGAGAAGGAGTCGATCCGCGGGATCATCCTCACCTCCGCCAAGAAGACCTTCTTCGCCGGCGGCGACCTGCGCGACCTGATCCGCGTCACCCCCGAGACCGCCCAGGACCTGTTCGACGGCGGCATGGCGATCAAGCGGAACCTGCGGCGCATCGAGACCCTCGGCAAGCCGGTCGTGGCCGCCCTGAACGGCGCCGCGCTCGGCGGCGGCTACGAGATCGCCCTCGCCTGCCACCACCGCATCGCCCTGGACGCCCCCGGCTCCAAGATCGGCTGCCCCGAGGTCACCCTGGGCCTGCTCCCCGGGGGCGGCGGCGTGGTCCGCACCGTCCGCCTGCTGGGCATCGCCGACGCCCTGCTGAAGGTGCTCCTCCAGGGCACCCAGTACAACCCGCGCCGCGCCCTGGACAACGGCCTGGTCGACGAGGTCGCCGGCAGCCCCGAGGAGATGCTGGCCAAGGCCCGCGCCTTCATCGACGCCCACCCCGAGTCCGCCCAGCCCTGGGACCGGCCCGGCTACCGCATCCCCGGCGGCACCCCCGCCAACCCCAGGTTCGCGGCCAACCTGCCCGCCTTCCCGGCCAACCTGCGCAAGCAGACGAACGGCGCCCCCTACCCGGCCCCGCGCAACATCATGGCCGCGGCCGTCGAGGGCTCCCAGGTCGACTTCGAGACCGCCCAGGTCATCGAGGCCCGCTACTTCGTCGAACTGGCCGCCGGACAGACCTCGAAGAACATGATCCAGGCGTTCTTCTTCGACCTCCAGGCCGTCAACTCCGGCGCCAACCGCCCCCAGGGCGTCGAGCCCCGCGGAGTGCGCAGGGTCGCCGTTCTCGGCGCGGGCATGATGGGCGCCGGCATCGCCTACTCGTGCGCCCGCGCGGGCATCGAGGTCGTCCTGAAGGACGTCTCGGCGGACGCGGCGGCCAAGGGCAAGGGCTACTCCGAGAAGCTGTGCGCCAAGGCCGTCGCCAAGGGCCGTACGACACAGGAGAAGGCGGACGCGCTGCTCGCCCGCATCACCCCGACGGCGGAGGCCGGCGACCTCGCCGGCTGCGACGCGGTCATCGAGGCGGTCTTCGAGGACACCGCCCTCAAGCACAAGGTCTTCCAGGAGATCGAGCAGGTCGTCGCGCCCGACGCGCTGCTGTGCTCGAACACCTCCACCCTGCCCATCAGCGCCCTCGCCGAAGGAGTGGAGCGCCAGGCCGACTTCATCGGTCTGCACTTCTTCTCGCCCGTCGACAAGATGCCGCTGGTAGAGATCATCAGGGGCGAGCGCACCGGCGACGAGGCCCTCGCCCGCGCCTTCGACCTGGTCCGGCAGATCAACAAGACCCCGATCGTGGTCAACGACTCGCGGGGCTTCTTCACCTCCCGGGTCATCGGCCACTTCATCAACGAGGGTGTCGCCATGGTCGGGGAGGGCGTCGAGCCCGCGTCCGTCGAGCAGGCCGCCGCCCAGGCCGGCTACCCGGCCAAGGTGCTCTCCCTGATGGACGAGCTGACCCTCACCCTGCCCCGCAAGATCCGGAACGAGACGAGGCGGGCCGTGGAGGAGGCGGGCGGCAGCTGGACCCCGCACCCCGCCGAGGCCGTCATCGACCGCATGGTCGACGAGTTCGGCCGCACCGGCCGCAGCGGCGGCGCCGGCTTCTACGAGTACGCGGAGGACGGCAGCCGCGCGGACCTCTGGCCGGGCCTGCGGGAGCACTTCGGCCGGCCGGGGCACGAGATCCCGTTCCGGGACATGCAGGAGCGCATGCTCTTCTCGGAGGCGCTGGACACCGTCCGGCTGCTGGAGGAGGGCGTGCTGACCTCTGTCGCCGATGCCAACATCGGATCGATCCTGGGCATCGGATTCCCCGGCTGGACAGGAGGCGTGCTCCAGTACATCAACGGCTACGAAGGGGGCGTGTCCGGTTTCGCGGCCCGCGCGCGCGAGCTCGCCGAGCGCTACGGCGACCGGTTCACGCCGCCCGCGCTGCTGGTGCAGAAGGCGGAGAACGGCGAGGTGTTCAGCGACCGAACCCCGCGTCCGACCGGGTGAGCCACTCGCCCAGCTCTTCCCGCAGCGACCGCTGGAACGTCGTCAGCAGCGCCTGCACCACCAGGGGTTGCATGTGCGCCGACAGGGACCGCACGTCCCGGGCGTCGCGTTCCGCCACCTCGTCGCGGAAGAGCTGGGCCAGCTCGTGCGCCGCGGCGCGCGAGTGCTCGATGAGGACCTTGCGCGCCGCCAGGATCGCCTCCTGCGACAGCGGCACGTCCAGCAGCTGTACGCCGAGCCGCAGCAGGCCGAGGTCGACGCGGTAGCCCTCCGGGACCGGCCGCACCACGTCCATCGCGGTCAGCCGCTCCACCTCGTCGTCCCCCAGCTCCCGTCCGGCCCGCCGCTGCAGCGCCTCCCGGCCGAGCGTCTCCTCGGAGTCCGGGGCCCAGGAGGCCACCACCGCGCGGTGGATGGCCAGATCCTGCGGGCTCAGGTCCGGCGGCAGCTGCTGCAGATAGCGCTCGATGCCGGACAGTGTCATCCCCTGCGCCTGCAGCTCCTCGATGAGGGCGAGACGGGCCAGATGCGCACGGCCGTAGTGACCGACGCGGCGCGGTCCGATCGCGGGCGGCGGCAGCAGTCCCTTGGTGCTGTAGAAGCGGATCGTGCGCACCGTGACCCCGGCCTGCGCGGCCAGCTCGTCGACCGTCAGCGCCGGCTCCTCGGCGTGGCTCTCCGTGTGCAGGCTCTCCATGTGCAGCAGTATCGCTGTCTCACCAGTGCTGTGAAACCACGGAGGCCGCCCACGGCCGATCATGTGACAAGTCACGCTCTGTGACATGAGCCGCCGTGTGCGGTGCATGAGGTGTGGGCAGATGCTGCGTCGGTCTGTGCCGCGATCGGTCGCGCAGTTCCCCGCCCCCCTTCAGAGCGCCGGACGCCCGCTGCGCGCGTCAGTGCTCGTGCACCCCGTTCGTCGCCGCGATCTTCCGCCATGACTTCGGCTGCACCGGTGCCGCAGGCGACGCGGTCGCCACGGATGCCGCGCGGGCCGCCGGGGCCGAGGGCTTGGCGGGCTCGTACAGCCAGGTGTCGAAGAGGGCGGCGAGGGGCTTGCCGGAGACCTCCTCGGCGTACCGGCGGAAGTCGGCGACCGAGGCGTTGCCGTGGGCGTACTTCCGCGGCCAGCCCTTGAGGACGGCGAAGAACGCCGTGTCGCCGATCTCGTTGCGCAGCGCCTGCAGAGCCAGCGCACCCCGGTCGTAGACCGCGAGGTGGAACTGGTTCTCCGGCCCGGGATCGCCCGGCCGCACCGTCCAGAACGGGTCGTCGGCCGGACGCGAGGCGTAGACGTGGTCGGCCAGTTCCTGCGCGGTGCCCTCGCCCTCGTGCTCGGACCACAGCCACTGCGCGTACCGGGCGAAGCCCTCGTTGATCCAGATGTCCCGCCAGCCGCGCACGGACACCAGGTCGCCGTACCACTGGTGGGCCAGCTCGTGGACGACGACGGACACGTTGGACCCGTCGGCGAACTGGCGCGGGCTGTAGAACGGCCGGGTCTGGGTCTCCAGCGCGTACCCGGTGTCCGTGTTCGGGACGTAGCCGCCCAGGGCGTCGTACGGATAGGGGCCGAAGTACTCGCTGAGCCAGTCGGCGATCTCACCGGTCCGCTCCACGCTGGCCCGCGCGGCCCCGTCGTGCGCGCCGAGATCCCTGCTGTAGGCGTTGACGACCGGGATACCGCTCTCCGTGGTTCCGGTGGTCACGTCGAACCTCCCGACGGCGAGCGTCGCGAGGTAGCTGGCCTGCGGCTGGGCGGACCGCCAGTTCCAGCGGGTCCAGCCGAGCCGCGAACGGGTGGACTGCAGCGTGCCGTTGGAGATGGCCTGGGTGCCGTCCGGCACCAGCACCGACACGTCGTAGGTGGCCTTGTCCAGCGGGTGGTCGTTGCTGGGGAACCACCACCAGGCCGCCTCGGGCTCGTTGGCCGCGACGCCGCCGTCGGGGGTGCGGTGCCAGCTGGTGAAGCCGTACGCCTGCTGCTGCGACGGCACCCCGCTGTAGCGCACCACGACGGTGACCGGATCGCCCTTGCGCAGCGGGCGCTCCGGGGTGACCTCCAGCTCGTGCTCGCCCGAGGTGGTGAACGACGCCTTCGCACCGTTCACCCGCACCTCGCCGACGTCCAGCAGAAAGTCCAGATTGAACCGCGACAGGTCCCGCGTGGTCCGCGCCAGGATCGTCGCCGTGCCCTGGAGCCGGTCGGTGTCCGGCCGGTACTTCAGCCGCAGGTCGTAGTGGGAGACGTCGTATCCGCCGTTGCCGTAGGCCGGGTAGTAGGGGTCGCCGATACCCGGTGCGCCAGGAGAGGCACCGGCGGCCGACGCCGGGATCGCCGGCAGGAGAAAGGCCACGGCCAGGGCGCCCGGCGCGATGAGTCCGCGGTGCACAGAAGCTCCAAGTCGTAGGGGTACGAGGTCGGTTCGGAGCCCATTGAGGCCCGGCCGCCCCCGGCGTGTCCACGGTGCCCGCCGTCGCACGATCGCCATTCGGCCGACCTGGGACACCCCGCCGCACCGTCCCCGTCCGCGCCCCGGGGCCCTCTTCTGCACGCCGGCCGGCCGATGTACCGTCCGCGCATGCCGACACGCATGCGCTTCACGAACTGGAGACCGCTCGCGACCACGGCCCTCGCCCCGTTCGCCGGCGGCACCGCCGCATTCGCCCGGGCCACCGCCGGCACGCAGGCCACCGCCGGCACGCAGGCCACCGCGCCCGCGGTCACGCCCCACCACGGGGTGACTGCCCCGCACACCCCGCACCGCGTCCCGGAGGGAGCCCGGTGAAGCAGCGCAGCACGGTCAAGCACAGCAGCCCGGTGAAGCCGCGCAGCACGGTGAAGCGCCGCATCCCCGCCCTGGCCGTCACCGCGATGGCACTCGCCGCATCCCTGGTCACCGTCCCCGCCCACGCCGCCGACCTCGCCGGGGATCCGCCGCGCACCGGCTTCGAGCGGACCGACGGTGCCCGCTGGACCAGCCAGTCCGAGGAACAGGACCTCCTGGCCGCCGCCGACCGGGTGAGCCACCGTGTCTCCGTCGCCCGCATCGGCACCACGGAACAGGGCCGTCCGCTGCAGCTCGTCACCGCCGGCCGGCCCTCCGCCCCGCACAAGGTGCTGCTGGTCTGCAGCCAGCACGGGGACGAACCCGCCGGCCGCGAGGCCTGCCTGTCCACCGTGCGCGATCTCGCCTGGGCCCGGGACCGGCAGACCCGCCGCTTCCTGGACCGCACCACCGTGCTGGTCGTGCCCACCGCCAACCCCGACGGCCGGGCCGCCGACACCCGCGGCAACGGCGACGGGCTCGACATCAACCGCGACCACCTCTCCCTGCGGACCGCCGAGGCCCGCGCGCTGGCCGCCGTGGTCCGCGACCACCGCCCCGACGTCGTCTACGACCTGCACGAGTACGGTGCCACACCCCCGTACTACGACCGGGACCTGTTCGACCTGTGGCCGCGCAACCTCAACACCCACCCGGCGATCCACCACGAGGCGCAGACTCTCTCCCGCGCCCATGTGCGGCCCGCCGCCGAGCACGCCGGCTACTCGACCGGCACCTACGGCATCTGGACCGACCCCGACACCGGCGAACCGATCAAGCAGACCGCGGGCGACGGCCAGGAGCGCATCCTGCGGAACATGTCCGGCATCAAGCACGGGATCGGCCTGCTCATCGAGAGCCGCGTCGACCCCCTCACCGACGCCGAGCGGGGCGACCGGGCGCTGAACAACCTGCGCCGGGTGCACTCGCAACTCGCCGCCCTCGACGGTCTGCTCGACTACGCCGACGCGCGCCGCGGGCGCATCGCCGCGGCCACCGGCGTGGCGCGCCACGCCGGGTACGCCGACCGCGGACCGGTGTACCTCGGCGGCGCCGACAACGAGGCGCCCGGACCGGACGAGGTCATCGCCGACCCGCCCTGCGGCTACCGGCTCACCCCGGCCCAGTACGCGGAGGTGAGCGACGAACTCGCCCTGCACGGCGTACGCGCACACCGCACGGGCGACGGCGGCGCCTACGTGCCGTTGCGGCAGTCGCAGCGCGCCCTGGTGCCGCTGCTGCTCGACGAGCGCGCCACCTATCGTCTGGCGGCGGCCCGGCCGGACACGTCGTGCCGATGAGAGGTGTCTCCGGGGCGCCGGCGCCGCTCGCTCTCCCGACACCCCGACGCCCCGACGCCCCGACGCCCCGACGGAGACCGTCGTGGTTCCGCCAGGGCTCGGCCGGCCGTTGCCCCCGCGATCCGTGCCCCCGGTCGGCGACGCGGGTCGCCAGGGGCAGCGGCGGGCTGGGGGATGCGCCATCACGGCGCCGGCGCACGTTCGGGGCGGCGCAGCGGGTCATGGCGGACGGATCGTCACGACCGCAGTACCAGTCGGCCGTCGGCGTACGGAAGAACCCTGGCACGCGGCAGGTGCACCAGGACCTCCTCGCCTAGGGGGACTCCGTCCTCCCGCGGCGTCTTGGCCCTGACGGACTGCCCGTCGACCTCGAGCTCGAGCACACGCTGCGCGCCGTGGTCGCTGACGCTCCGCAGTCGTCCGGGGAAGGTGTTGGGGCCGGGGTCCGCGACGATCCTGACGTATTCGGGCCGGATGCCGACCTGGACGTCCGTCGTGCTCAGAGGGGTGTCCCAGGCGACGGACAGCGGTCGGCCGCCCAGTGCGAAGGCACCGTCGCTGACGTCCACGGTGAGGAAGTTCATTGCCGGTGAGCCGATGAAGTAGCCGACGTAGGTGGAGGAGGGCGCCTCGAACAGTTGCTCAGGTGTGCCCTGCTGCACGGCCCGGCCGTCCTTCATGACGAGCAGTTCCTGCGCGAAGCTCATCGCCTCGTACTGATCGTGCGTCACATAGATCACCGTGGGCCGGAACTGGTCGGTGATCTCCCGGATCTTGCGCCGGAGCGAGTGCTTCAGCTGCGGGTCGATCACGGTGAGCGGCTCGTCCATCAGCACGGCCGCCACATCGTCCCGGACCAGGCCCCGGCCGAGTGAGATCAGTTGTTTGTCGTCGGCGGTGAGCCCGCGCGCGGGCTGCCCCAGCCGGTCACGCAGGTCCAGGGCCTCCGCGACCTGCCGGACCTTGGCGTCGATCCTCGCCCGGTCCCAGCGTCGGCACTGGAGCGGGAAGGCCAGGTTGTCGTAGACCGTCATCGACTTGTAGATGACGGGGAACTGGAAGACCTGGGCGATGTTGCGCGCCTTCGTGGGCAGGGCGGTGACGTCGACGCCGTCGAACAGCACCCGCCCCCGGGATGGTCTGACCAGGCCGGACAGGATGTTCAGCAGTGTCGTCTTGCCGCAGCCCGAGGGCCCCACCAGCGCATAGGTCCTGCCGGACTCGAAAGTCAGCCTCAGCGGCTTCAGAGCCCACCGCTCCTGCTCGGCGCCCGGCGCGTACGCGTGCCCGATGTCGACGATGTCCAACTGCGCCATGTCAACGGCCTCCCACCGAAGCGAGTGTGTATGAAGGTGTCCGCATGAGCGCCCCCTGCTCGTCGAAGGCGAACAGCCGGTCGGGACGGAGCCGGAGTCTGACGAGGTCGCCGAGGGGGACGTCGTGGATGCCCTCGGTCTGTACGACGAAGGGGGTTCCGCCGACGACCACGTGGACGAAGGTCTCGGATCCGGAGATCTCCACGAATGTGACCTCCCCCTCGACGCCGCTCGAACCCAGGCTGACGTCGGTGGCGCGCAGGCCGAACTGGTAGGCCCCGTCGGGCAGGCCGGCCAGGTGCGCGGAGACGTGCGTGGCCTGGAAACCGGCCACGGTGACCTGACCGCCCTCGAGCCGGCCCGGGAAGATGTTCATGGGTGGGTCGTTGATGATGGACGCCACCATGGTGGTCGCCGGGCGTTCGAAGACCTCCTGCGGGCTGCCGGTCTGCAGGATGCGCCCCTCGTGCATGACCAGGACCACGTCACCGAGCATCATCGCCTCGGCGGGCTCGGTGGTGGTGTAGACGACGATCGTGTCGCCCTGGTCCGAGAAGAGGGTCCTGAACTCGTCGCGCAGCTGTTCGCGCAACTTGTAGTCCAGGTTCGCCAGTGGCTCGTCGAGCAGGAGAATACCGGTATCCCGGGCCAGGGCGCGAGCCATCGCGACGCGCTGCTGCTGGCCGCCGGAGAGCTGGGACGGCTTGCGCTTGTCGAAGTCCGCCAGCCCCACCCTCGCCAGGCTCTGCCGGACCCGGCACCGGATCTCGTCCCGCGACAGCCCGGCCCGCTTCAGTGGGAAGGCCACGTTGTCGAACACATCGAGGTGCGGGTAGTTGATGAACTGCTGGTAGACCATCGCGGTGTCGCGCCGCCACACCGGCGTCCTCATGAAGTCGGCCCCCGCCAGGGTCAGCGAGCCGGAATCCACCTTCTGCAGGCCGGCGAGGGCCCGCAGCAGCGTCGTCTTCCCGGCCATCGTCCGGCCGATGACGGTGTGGAGCCGACCCGGCATGAAGGTGGCGGTCACGTTCCTGAGGTGGTCGACACCGTCGACGGTCAGGCACAGGTCAGTGGCGCTCAGGTTCATCGGACCGCTCCAGACAGGTTTCCCTTGGACAGCAGGCGCTCCACCCAGAGGGCGAGCAGGATCAGCGGTGCCACGCCGAAGAGCGCGGCGGCCGACAGCGTCCACCACGGTGGGATGGAGGAGTTGAGGGCGACGACCGCCTGGGGCAGGGTCTGGACCTCGGTGAAGGTCAGGCGGAAGGCGAAGAAGAAGTCGTTCCAGCCGAACACGGCGCAGAACATGGCCGCGACGGTCAGCCCGGGCAGGGAGTTCGGCAGGATCGCCCGTACGAAGGTCTGGAACGGCGGGCAGCCGTCCAGCATCGCCATCTCGTCGATCTCCCTGGGGATGCCGTTGAAGAAGTCCACCATCACCCAGACAGCGATCGGCAGCAGGAGCGCGACCGTCACGATGACCAGTCCCGGGATGGTGTCCAGGAGGCCGCCCCACTGCAGGAGATAGAAGAAGGGGATCACCAGGACGACGGGCGGCATGATCCGTTGGGAGACGAAGAAGAAGACGATGTCGCTGTTCTTGATGAAGCCCAGCCTGAACCGGTACCGGGACAGTGCGTAGGCGGCCAGCGATCCCAGGGCCAGGCTGATGGCGGACGCGGCGATGGTGACGACGGCACTGTTGAGGAAGGGATCGATCACATCGACGCCGCCGGCTCCGCCGAAGATGTTGCGCCATCCGGTGAGGGTGGGCTCGTACTGCGCCCATGGGACGTAGGTGGGACCGCCCTGGACGGCGTTGGCGTTCTTGAAGCTGGTCGTCATCGCCCAGAAGAACGGTCCGGCGACGAAGCAGGCCCACAGGGCGATCACCGTGTACTTGAAGATGGGATAAAGGCGCGACCTCATGAGTCCCCCTTCAGCTTGAAGGCCCTGGTGAGCAGGGCGGCGACGACCGTGAGCGTGACGATCATCAGGACGAGGTAGGTCAGGGACATCGCCCCGCTGTAGCCGGTCTGCTGATCGCGGAGCCCCTGGATGTAGAGGTAGTAACCCGGGGTCTCCGTGGAGGACCCCGGCCCGCCGGACGTCAGGACGTAGACGCTGTCGGAGAGCTTGGACGCCTCGATCAACCGGATGACGACCGCGGCGACCGAGACCGGTGCCATCAGCGGGAAGGTCACCTTCCAGAAGGTGCGCCAGGTGCCGGCACCGTCGATGGCGGCGGCCATGAACGGCTCCTTGGGCAGGCTGAGCAGGCCGGCCAGCAGCAGCAGGAACATGAAGGGGGTCCACTGCCAGACCTCGACGGTCATCAGCGCGACCAGGGCCGGTCCGGACTCGGTGAGCCAGGGAATCCTCGTCAGGCCCAGCATCCCCAGCAGGTCGTTCACCGGCCCCAGGGACTCATGGAAGATCGTCTGCCAGATGGCGGCCATCACCACGGGCGTGGTCATCATGGGGACCAGAAACAGCACCCGCCAGAATCTGCGGCCGCGTACCTCGCGCCAGACCAGCAGGGCCACGCCGAAGCCGATGAGGTACTGGATCAGGACCGTGCCGCCGGCCAGCAGGATCAGCCGGGTGATGGAGGCCCAGAAACGGCTGTCGTGCAGCATCGCGGTGTAGTTGGCCCCTCCGATGAAGTCCATCTGAGGGTTGCTGACGTTCCAGCCGGAGAAGCTGACGCGGATGGTGAACAGAAGCGGGAAAATGATGATCAGGAAGAGCGTGAGCAGTCCCGGCAGCAGGAACATGCTCTTGTGCCGGCGCAGGCCGTCCATGGTTCTCCTCGCGGAAGGGGGCGGGTGTCCCCGGGTGGCCGGCCGGTGCGGTCCGGCCACCCGGGGCGCCCTGCGTTCGGATCAGGACTTGTCCTCGAGCGCGACCACGTCGCGATAGGCGCTTCGGACCTTGTCCTCGCCGATCCGTTCGGTGATCTCGGCCCATTCCCCGGCCACGGCGTCCAGCGCCCGCTGCGGGGACTCCTGGCCCGCCAGCGCCGCGGCGACTCCGTTGGCCAGCGCGGACATGTACTGGTTGACGCCGGGGACGCGCAGGTCGAACACGCGGTTGGGGTTCTCTTCCATGCCGGAGAGCGTGTTCACGTACGCCTCGGCGACGTCCTTGTCCCAGCCCTGCTTCTCCCAGAACCCCGGGTCGAAGTGGGAGGTGCGGTAGGGGTTGACACCGAAGCGTCCGATGGTCAGGTCGAGAGCGGTGTTCGCCTCGTTGCTGAAGAAGCACAGGTAGTCGAAGGCCATCTCCTGGTGGCTGGACGCCTTGGCCACCGCGGAGGTCCATCCCCAGGTGAAGTACGCCGCCTGGTTCGCCTTCCTGTCCCATGACTTCGTGGTGCGGTTGTAGACCTCCGTGGAGCCCGGCAGCGGCGCCGCCTCGACCGTGTTGCGGATCCTGCTGTCCGGCTGCTGGGCCTGGATGAAGGCGTCGTCCCAGGAATAGGACAGCAGCGTCTGGCCGCCGCCGAAGGAGAAGATCTCGTCCCCCAGGCCGAAGTTGGCGCCGCCGGGGGCCCAGGTGGACCTGGCCTTCACCATGTCCTCCAGGGCGCGCACGAAGCCGGGCGTGTTGATCAGCGGCTTCATGGTCTCGACATCGAAGAAGACACCGCCCTTGACGTCCGGGTTCTTCACGTACGGCGCCGCACGGCTGATGAACGCGGAGAACGTCAGGTCGTCGCGCTTGGTGATCTCGGCGCTGCCGTAGTTCTTCTTGCCGTCGCCGTCGAGGTCCTCACCGTTGAGGACCTCGGCCATGTCCTGGTATTCGGCCCAGGTCGTGGGGACCTTCAGGTCCTTGCCCGTGGCCTCTTTGTACTGCGCCTGCCACTTCGGGTCCTTCAGCACATCGGCGCGGACCTTGAGGTAGTGCCGATCACCGTCCACCGGGAACTGCACGACCTTCCCGTCCCAGGTCGCCACGTCCATGTAGGCCTGGGTGACGTCCTTCATACCGGTGGTGTTCAGGTACTTCTCCGGCACCGGGGCCAGGTGCGGGGCCAGGTCGCCGATCCACAGGGACGGGTAGAACATGACGTCGTACGCCGGCTGGCCCGCCTGGAGCGGCGTGAGGATCTTCTGGTGCAGCTCGCCGAAGGGGACGTTGACCACGTCGACGTTCCCGCCGGTGATCTCCTCGAACTGCTTGGCATGCAGTTGCGTCGGCTCACCGATGACCGGGACGGCATGGCTGATGATCTTCAGCGTCTGTCCGGAGTAGTCCTTGCGGCTGATCGACTCGTAGCTGCAGGTGCCGGGGACGTCCCTGACCTTCGTCGCCGGGTAGTTCTTGCCGTACTTCTCGTAGCTGATCTGCGAGCCGGGCTCGAAGAGCGCGGCCTTCTCCTTGGGCTTGTGCTGTGCCTCGTTCTGGGCGGTGCACGCGGTGGCGGTCAGGGCCGCGGCGGCCGCGACGGCGACCAGGCCCGGGTACGGTCTGCTGCGCATGGGGCTTCTCCTGCGGTGTCAGGGAATCAAGATCGCTCGGCCGCGTACGGCGCCGGCGTCCAGGTCGTCGAGGGCCTGCCGGAAGGAGGCGAGGGGGTAGCGCTGGGTGTGCAGGGCGACCTTGCCGCGGGCCGCCAGGACCATCAGCTCGGAGAGGTCGTTGTAGGACCCCACGAGGTTGCCGATGAAGTTGATCTCCGTGGAGATGACGTCGATCGTCGGCACCCGGAGGTGGCCGCCGTAGCCGATGACGTAGTAGTTGCCGTTGCGACGCAGACAGGCCACGCCCGTCTCGACGGCGCCACCCTCACCGACGAAGTCCAGGACGGCCTCCGCCCCGTGCCCTGCGGTCAGGTCCCGGACAGCGTCGGCCTCGTTGCCGTCCGCGAGGAGTGTGTGGTCGGCGCCGAGTTCCCCGGCCAGCGCGAGGGCCTCGGGGCTGCGGTCGATGACGATCATCTCGACCGGCGACAGGGCCCGCAGCACCTGGATGCCGATGTGTCCGAGCCCACCGGCGCCGATGACCACGGCCTTGTCACCGGGCCACAGTGTCCGGGCCGCCTTGGCGGCGGCGTGGTACGCCGTGAGCCCGGCGTCCGCCAGGGCCGCCACCGAGGCCGGCTCCAGGGACGGGGCCAGGGGCACCACCGAGCGGGCGGTGGTCTTCAGGTACTCGGCGTAGCCCCCGTCTGCGTCGATGCCGGGGAAGGCCGAGTTCATGCAGTGCACGTCGTCGCCGGCCCGGCAGGCGCGGCACAGGCCGCAGGTCACCAGCGGGTGCAGGATGACCGGGTCGCCCACCTCGACGTTGGTGACGGCCTCCCCGACCTCCGCGACCCAGCCGGCGTTCTCGTGGCCGATCGTGTACGGAAGGGCGACCCCGCTCTTCTCCTTCCACTGTCCTTCGAGGATGTGCAGATCGGTCCGGCAGACCCCGGCGCCCCCGATCTTCACGATCACCTCCAGCGGGCTGGTGATCTGCGGATCCGGCACGTCCGCGAGCACGGGCGGCTCGTCGTACTTGATGACCTGCACGGCTTTCATGGCGGCTCCCTGCGAGTCGGCGGGTGGGCGGTTCGCCGATTACACAGGCCGCCGCTCGCAGGTCGATGTCTCAGAATCCGTCCGCGAATGTCTCAATGTGATACATGCCGTAGGTGTGACGGCGCCCGAGCTGTTCCAATCGGTGCACCGAGGAATGTGACGCGCGCCGCACGGGAGTGTTAAATGCCCCGACACCAACCCGGGAACTCGCTGAGAGCAGCCAGAGAGCGCTATCTGGAGGTCACCGACGATCCGAGTGCCCGGCCGCTCGTGGTCGCCTCATGGCAGCGCTCGATCGAGTACCAGGTCAAGTCGGGCAGCCTTGACGCTCCCTACCTGGACAACCCCAATCTGGAGAGCCCCCTGGCCAGGGCGGCGCTGCCCATCCTGGACTCGCTGCACGAGCAGCTCGCAGACGACCCGGTGTCCACGATGATCACAGACCGGAACGGTGTCGTGCTGTCGCGGAGGGTGTCCCACGAGGGTCTGACCACGCACCTCAACCGCGTACGTCTGGCCCCTGGACATGTGTTCTCGGAGCGTTATGTGGGCACCAACGGCATCGGGACCGCGCTGGCCAGCGGGCGCCCGGTCGTCATCGCCGGAAGGCAGCACTACGTCGAAGAGCTGCGGGAGTTCCACTGCGCGGCCGTACCGGTCCTGCATCCCACCCGGGGCAGCCTGCTGGGAGCGTTCAACCTCACTACGATCCGTCAGGGCTCCGACGGCATGCTGATGGCCTTCGCCCGCTCGGTCGCGTCCCAGATCGAGGCCGAGATCGCGGCGATCACCTCGCGGCGCGAGCGGGCCCTCTTCCAGGACTACATGGAGGCGTGCTCCTCGGCGCGCCCGGGGCCCGTGCTGGCACTCAACCGCGATGTCGTCATGATGAACGAGCAGCTCAGTGCTGCCGTGACCGGGCCCGATCACTATGCGCTGCTCGACCACGCACGGGAGATTGCCGGCCATCACCGGCTGGAGGGGACCCGCACCATCGCCCTGCCCTCGGGGCGGGTCGCCGAACTCAGGGTCAGGCGCTGCCGGCGTGAGGACAGCGACGCGGGCGCCGTCTTCCGGGTCCGGCTGATCGGACGGGCCCAGCCCACAGCTGCGGTGTGCGCCGCGCCCGTCCGCTCCGGCCTGGGACTGGTGGGTTCGTCCCCGTCCTGGCTGCGCGCGGTCGCCGACAGTGATACGGCGTTCGTCGCCGGGACGTGGCTCCATCTTCTGGGCGAGGCCGGCGTCGGCAAGCGGACGCTGGTCGAGGCTCTGCACCGGGCCCACGGCGCCGGACGTCGGCTGGAGGTGCGGGAACCGCCGCCGTCGGATTCCCCTGCCGTCACCGAGCGCTGGCTGCACGACATCGGTGAGCTGCTCGTCGTGCCGTCCCAGGTGCTCCTCCTGAGCGATGTGCACCTGCTGGGCGACCAGCTGCGGCGGCGGCTGACGAACCTGCTGGTGCGGAGGGCCGCCGGCGCGACCGTGCAGCTGGTCATGACCAGTCAGCCGTCGATGGTCGGCGCCGCCGACGAGCTCGACCAGGTCTGCGGCGCCTCCGTGGAGGTGCCGGCGCTGCGCCATCGCCACGGGGACACCGAGCACCTGGCGCGGTTCTTCCTGCGTAAGTACCGGCCGAGCGGTGAGAGCAGGTTCTCCCCGGATGCGCTGACCATGCTGCAGCGCTGCCCGTGGCCGGAGAACGTCCGGCAGCTGGAGTCGGTGATCCGGGGGCTGGCGCGGCGGGCTCCGAGCCGGGCGATCCATGCGGAGGATCTGCCGCCGGAATGCCGGGTGTCGTCGAACAGGGTCCTCACGACCATCGAGGCGCTGGAACGCGACGCCATTCTGCGCGGGTTGATGGACCGCGACTCCAACGTCCAGCGGACCGCACAGGATCTCGGGATCTCCCGCGCCACGATGTACCGGAAGATGCGCCGCTACGGGATCGTCCCGTCCAGCCTGACGTGACGGACCGCTCCCGCACGCCGCCGCGGCGTGCGGCGCCCGCTCGGCGGGGTACGGCACTTCCGGAGGGAACGTGGGTGAGGCAGCCAGAAGGGTACGGGAGTCCGCTCCGGCGCCGGCCGAACCGGCGAACTCGTCGCGCTCGCCCAGCTCCTCCAGGCCACCGCACGCGACGTCCACCCCGGCTCCGCCCCGCTGATCGCCCGCCGGGCCGGAGGGCTCACCCATTCCTGTGCCAACTGTGGTAAGGGCGTAGCGAGCAACATCGTCCGCTTCATCGACCCGGTGAAAGGTGCCGCCCGTGACGCACGAGCGACCAAGCGACAGAGAGCATCACGACAGAGGTTCGCTGCCCGGCTCGGAAGCCGGGCTGCCAGGGCAGGAGAGGCGCCCACGCACCGACGGGGTCGTGTTCGGCGTCACGGCGGTGCTCACCCTGGCCTTCGTGGTCTGGGGCGCCGTCGCCACCGATTCGCTGCAGGACGCCTCCAGCAGCATGCTCAGCGGTCTCATCCACAACGGTGGCTGGGCGTTCATGCTCGCGGCCTCGGCCTTCGTCGTCTTCGCGCTGTGGCTCGCCGCCAGCCGCTACGGCCGGATCCACCTCGGGGCCGAGGGCGAGCAGCCCGAGTTCCGCACGGTGTCCTGGGTCGCGATGATGTTCAGCGCCGGCATGGGCATCGGCCTGATGTTCTACGGCGTCAGCGAGCCGCTGTCGCACTATCTGACGCCCCCGCCCGGCACCGACCCGGCCGACTCCGGCGCACGCATGGAGACGGCCATGGCCACCACCCTGTTCCACTGGACGCTCCACCCGTGGGCGATCTACGCGGTGGTCGGTCTCGCCATCGCCTACAGCACCTTCCGCAGACGCCGCCGCCAGACCATGAGCGCCGTCTTCACCCCGCTGATCGGCGAACGGCACGCGAACGGCATCGGCGGGCGGGTGATCGACATGCTCGCCATCGTGGCGACGGTGTTCGGCTCCGCCGCCTCGCTCGGTCTCGGCGCCCTCCAGATCGGCTCCGGCGTCCAGGAGCTGGACTGGATGGACGAGGTGAGCACCGGGCTGCTCGTCGCCATCATCGCGGTGCTGACGGGGGCGTTCGTCGCGTCGGCCGTCTCCGGGGTGGAGCGCGGCATCCAGTGGCTGTCCAACATCAACATGGTGCTGGCCCTGGTGCTCGCCCTGTTCGTGTTCGTGGCGGGGCCCACCGTCATCGTGCTGGACCTGCTGCCCACCTCCGTCTTCTCCTACATCGGTGAGCTGCCCGGGCTGGCGGGCCGCACCGAGGCCTCCGGCGGGGAAGGCGTCGCGGACTGGCTGAGCGGCTGGACGGTCTTCTACTGGGCGTGGTGGATCTCCTGGACGCCGTTCGTCGGCATGTTCATCGCCCGCATCAGCCGGGGGCGGACGATCCGTCAGTTCATCGGCGGAGTCATCCTGGTCCCCAGCACCGTCAGCCTGATCTGGTTCGCCGTCTTCGGCGGCTCGGCGATGCGGTTGCAGGAGCAGCAGCGGCTCGGCGACGAGACCACACCCGAGGGCCAGCTCTTCGCCGTGCTGCGGGAGTTCCCCGTCGTCACCGTCACCAGCCTGCTGGTGATGATTCTCGTCGCGATCTTCTTCGTCTCCGGCGCCGACGCGGCCTCGATCGTGATGGGCACCCTCTCCCAGAAGGGCGCGCTCGAACCCGGCCGCTGGGTGGTCGTGTTCTGGGGCGTCGCCACCGGAGCGGTGGCCGCGATCATGCTCCTGGTCGGCAGCGGTCAGGGCGATGCCCTGACGGGCCTGCAGAACCTGACCATTCTCGCGGCCGCGCCGTTCGTCGTCGTGATGGTCCTGATGTGTGTCGCCCTCATGCGCGATCTGCGCCGGGACCCGCTCATCGTGCGTGACGCCATGGGCTCCGAGGCCGTCGACCTGGCCGTGGTCGAGGGCCACAAGCGCTACGACGGCGAGTTCGAGATCCGGATCGGGCCAGGCCCCGGCACGGAGGTCGAGGGCGACCCGATCGGCAAGTACTGACCGGTTCCCGCGGGCGCCGTCACCGGCGGGCGAGCCGCGCGGCCTGCCGCGCACAGCCCCAGGCTACGGTCACCCCCGCTCCGCCGTGACCGTAGTTGTGGACCAGCAGCCGCCCGTCCGGCAGCGGTTCGGCCTCCAGCCGCACCGCGGGCCGGGCGGGCCGCAGGCCCACCCGGTGCTCCAGCACCCGCGCCCCGGCGATCTGCGGGCGCAGCGCCGCGCACCGGCGCACGATCGCCTCGGCCACCGCCGGATCCGGCTCCGCGGACCAGTCGTCCTCCTGCGCCGTGCCGCCCAGCACCAGCCGCCCCGGCTGCGGGAAGCAGTACGCCATCCCCCCGGAGGCGGCGTCCGTGGACACCAGCCAGCCGCGCACACCGGGGTTCTCCACGATCACCAGCTGCCCGCGCACCGGACGCACCGACGGATCCGGTACCAGGGCCCGGGCGCCCAGCCCCGTGCAGTTCACCACCACGGGAGCAGGCACCTCCCGCAGATCGCCCACCTCGCGCGTCTCCACCGTGCCGCCCGCGGTCGTCAGGCGGTCCCGCAGCCACGGCAGATGCACCGCCATGTCGATGAGCGGCAGCCGTGCCCATACCCCCGCACCGAGGTACTCGCCGGCGGTCGACGCGCGCAGCCCCGGCAGCCGGGCCGCCGCCCATCCGGCGACATCCTCGACCCGGGTCCCGCCCAGCACCCCCTCGGCCATGCGCACCCCGGTCACCTCCGGCCGCGCTGCCAGCTCCTCGTACACCCCGAGCGAGTCCAGCGCCCAGGTGCGGGCCTGCGTGACCGGTCTGATCCGGTACGGCCACCACAGTGCACCGGCGACCGCCGAGGTGGTCCGCTCCACCGGCTCCCGCGTCCACAGCCGCACCCGCCGCCCGCGCTCGGCGAGCAGCACGGCCGTGGTCAGCCCGATCACCCCGCCGCCGACCACGACGACGGCGCCATCCTGTTCGACCGTCACACCCGGACGGTAGCGGAATGCCGCATGCCGTGCGCAGACCGCTTCCGGTCCGGGGATACTCACCGCATGGCTGCCGAGTACGCGACCTTCGGTCTGGCACCGGCGATGCGGGCCGGGGGAGTCCTGGCCGGCGGCGACTTCCAGGTGCACCGCGACTTCGTGGACTTCATCGTCGACGGGCGCCCGCTGCTGTTCCGGCTCAGCGACCTCGACGCCGTCTCCCCGCTCGCCTCCGACATCCCGCCCGCCATCTTCACCCAGCAGGTGCGTGCCCTGCTCCTCGAGGCCGAGGCACCGCTGCCCGGCGGGCGCTACGTCATCTACGGCTGCCCGGAGTGCGCGGACCTGGCCTGCGGCGCCGTGACCGCCGTGATCCGGCGGGACGGCGACGACGTCGTCTGGCAGGACTTCGCCTGGCAGACCGGCGACCGCGCCGACCTGGAGCTCAACGGCTACCACGGGATAGGCCCGTTCCGCTTCTCCGGCGCCGAGTACCGCGCGGCCCTCGCCGCCCTGCTGGACGGCGCCGACACCGCCGGGCCGCGCAGCCGCATCCTGCTGATCGGCGCCCGTGCCGCGGTCCTGGCGAGGCTGGCCGCCGCGCTGCGCACCATCGGCATCGGCGCCGACATCACCCGTGACGCCGCCCACGTCCCCGCCGAGGAACTGCGCGCCTACGCCGCCGTCGCCTTCGGGCGCGCGGTCCCCGAGGCCGAACGCACCGCCGTGCGCGCCGCCTTCGAGCGCGCCGGGCTCGACGTGGCCTACGTCGACGGACTCGCCCCGATCGTTCCGCTGCTGGTCGCCCAGATCGAACACGCCCTGGACCGGGTCCCGGTGGAACGGCGCAGGCTCACCCGGCTGTCCGTCGCCGACGGCGCCGCGCGGATCGAGGTCACCTCACCCTGCCGGGTCCGGCTCACCGCGTACCGGCTCGACCGGCTGTACCGCACCCACACCCGCGAGCTCTTCGACGGCCTGCTCGGACCGGGCGAACACCGCATCCCCCTCGACCCCAGGGCGACCAGGGGCGAGTCCTACCTGGTGGCCCGAGCCTCCACCAGCGTCCTGGCAACACCCGTGCCCGGGTAACCGCCCCGCATCGCGGGCGGCGAATGTTCCTCGGCCGAGGGGTGGCCGCGACCCTGCCGGCTGCGGGGTGGGCGATGCCGCTACGCCGGTCGCGGGGCGGCGGCCGACGCCACCCGCCGCGGGCCGCCGTGCCTGAACGGCCTGGGGTGACCCCGGAGTGGCACGGGCGGGTGCTGAGGGCACCCGCCTCTGGGGAGGCGCCCCCCGCAACGCCGGACCACGCAGCGCCGCGGCCTCGGCCACCACGCCGGGCACCCCGGGAACAACGGGCACCCGGCGCACCGACCCCTACGCCAGCCCGGCCCGCCGCAAGGCGTCCGCCATCGCCCCGTTGGCGGGCGGCGCCTGCCGGGACTTCCCCCCGGACCGCCCCTGACCCTGCCGTCCTTGCCGCTGCTGCCGCTGCTGCGGCGGCCGTCCCCCGCGGTCCCGCTGCCGCTCCGCCTGCGGCGCGGCCTCGTCGTCCAGCCGCAGCGTCAGCGAGATCCGCTTCCGCGGGATGTCGACGTCCAGCACCTTCACCTTCACGATGTCCCCGGGCTTGGCCACGTCCCGCGGGTCCTTCACGAACGTCTTCGACATCGCGGAGACATGGACGAGCCCGTCCTGGTGCACACCCACGTCCACGAACGCCCCGAAGGCCGCCACGTTGGTCACCACGCCCTCCAGGACCATCCCGGCGGACAGGTCGGAGATCTTCTCCACGCCCTCCTTGAAGGTGGCCGTCCGGAAGGCGGGCCGCGGGTCGCGCCCCGGCTTCTCCAGCTCCCTGAGGATGTCGCCGACCGTCGGCAGACCGAATGTGTCGTCCACGAACTCGGCCGGCCTCAGCGACCGCAGTACCGAGGTGTTGCCGATCAGCGCGGCCACCTCCTGCCCGGCCGTCTTCACCATCCGGCGCACCACCGGATAGGCCTCCGGGTGCACGCTGGAGGCGTCCAGCGGGTCGTCGCCGCCGCGGATCCGGAGGAAGCCCGCGCACTGCTCGTACGCCTTCGGGCCCAGCCGCGACACCTTCTTCAGCTCGGTCCGCGACCGGAACGGGCCGTTGGTGTCGCGGTGCGCCACGATGTTCTCCGCGAGCGAGGAGGTGATGCCGGAGACGCGGGCCAGCAGCGGTGCCGACGCCGTGTTGACGTCCACGCCCACGCCGTTCACACAGTCCTCGACGACCGCGTCCAGCGAGCGCGACAGCTTCACCTCGGACAGGTCGTGCTGGTACTGGCCGACGCCGATCGACTTCGGGTCGATCTTCACCAGCTCGGCCAGCGGGTCCTGCAGCCGGCGCGCGATGGAGACCGCGCCGCGCAGCGACACGTCCATGTCCGGCAGCTCCTGCGAGGCGAAGGCGGAGGCCGAGTACACGGAAGCGCCTGCCTCGGAGACCGTCACCTTGGTGAGCTTCAGCTCCGGATGACGGGTGATGAGCTCACCGGCGAGCTTGTCGGTCTCCCGGGACGCCGTGCCGTTGCCGATGGCGATCAGGTCGACCGCGTGCCGCTCGGCCAGCCGGGCCAGCCTGGCGATCGCCTCGTCCCACTTGTTGGCGGGCACATGCGGGTGGACGACGTCGGTGGCGACCACCTTGCCGGTGGCGTCGACGACGGCCACCTTCACACCCGTACGGAAGCCCGGGTCGAGGCCGAGCGTCGCGCGCGTGCCCGCCGGGGCGGCCAGCAGCAGATCGCGCAGGTTCGCCGCGAAGACGTTCACGGCCTCGTCCTCGGCGGCGGTGCGCAGCCGCAGCCGCAGGTCGATGCCGAGATGGACGAGGATGCGGGTGCGCCAGGCCCAGCGCACCGTGTCCGCCAGCCACTTGTCGGCCGGGCGGCCACGGTCGGCGATCCCGAACCGGCTTGCGACGATCCCCTCGTACGACGACGGCCCGTCCGCCGCCTCCTCCGGCTCCAGGGCCAGGTCGAGGACGTCCTCCTTCTCGCCGCGCAGCATCGCCAGAACGCGGTGCGAGGGCAGCTCCGTGAACGGCTCGGCGAAGTCGAAGTAGTCGGCGAACTTGGCGCCCGCCTCCTCCTTGCCCTCCTTCACCTTCGAGGCGAGCCGGCCGCGCACCCACATCCGCTCGCGCAACTCGCCGATCAGGTCGGCGTCCTCCGAGAACCGCTCGGTGAGGATCGCCCGCGCGCCGTCGAGCGCGGCCTGCGGATCGTCGACGCCCTTGCCGGCATCGACGAACGCCGCCGCGGCGGCCAGCGGCTCCGCGGCCGGGTCGCCGAGCAGGCCCTCGGCCAGCGGCTCCAGCCCCGCCTCGCGCGCGATCTGCGCCTTCGTCCGCCGCTTGGGCTTGTACGGCAGGTAGACGTCCTCCAGCCGCGCCTTGGTCTCGGCGCCGCGGATCCGCGCCTCCAGCTCCTCGGTGAGCTTGCCCTGCTCGCGCACCGACTCCAGGATCGCGGTCCGCCGCTCCTCCAGCTCCCGCAGATAGCGCAGCCGCTCCTCGATCGTGCGCAGCTGCGCGTCGTCGAGCATCTCGGTCGCTTCCTTGCGGTAGCGGGCGATGAAGGGCACCGTCGAACCGCCGTCGAGCAGTTCCACCGCGGCCTTCACCTGCCGCTCCCGTACGCCGAGCTCCTCGGCGATCCTGCCTTCGATGGACCCGGCTCGGGCAGAGCCGATGGATCCCTTGGACCCGATGGACCCGGGTGTCGTCACGATCCCGTACCGCCTTCTGGTGAGGTTGCGCGGCAATTGTGGCAGGTCGCACCGACAGCCGGGGATCAGGGCGGCCCCGGGCGGTTCAGCGTTTGCCGACCAGGTCCGCGGGGAAGGCGCCGCCGGCGGCCGCGCTGCGCGCGAACGCGGAGCCCAGCTCCGTCAGCCGGGCGACGCCCTGCTCGCCCAGGTGGTCGTAGGGGGCCGTGTCCAGCCGGTCCGTCTCCCGCTCGATCTCCTCGCGCAGCGCGGCACCCGCCTCGGTCAGCTCGCCGTCGCCGTCGAGCAGCCCGCGGTCCCGCAGCCGGACGGCCGCCGCCTCCCAGTCCTCGCGGGACCAGCCGCGGGTGCCGCAGGCCCATCGCGGAGTCATGCCCCTGCCGGTCGCGGTGTGGCTCACCACCGCCTCCAGACCGTCCAGACCGGCGGCCGTCAGCACGGCGAGATGCCCGTCGCCCCGGTGCTCCCGCAGCAGCGTCGCGGCATGCCAGTACGCCAGGTGCGGCTCCTCGGGCACCGGGAGGTCGGCGTGCGCGGCGTACAGCGGCCGGGCGCTGCGGGAGCAGGCCTCGGCGGCGCGCAGCGCCAGCCGCGCGGCCTCGGCCATCTCCGCCGACTCCAGCGTCTCCTCGCCCAGCAGGCGGCGCAGGGTCGCGTCGACGGCACGGACGCGGGCGGCCAGCGCCTTCTCCGGCGAGGCGGTCTCCCACACGGCCGGCAGATGCCGCGCCACGAGGTCGTACTTGTAGCTGTAGAACGTCGCCGTGACCGTGCCGGGACCGACCGGGCCCAGCGCGGCGGCGCGGGCGGCGAAGTTGACGGCGCGCGGGTGGGTCACGCCGAGGGCACCCATCTCCCGGCCCAGGTCCGGCGAGAAGTAGTGCGTCGAGTGCAGCGAGTTGAGCGCGTTGTGGCAGCGGCGCGCGGGGCGCCGGTCCATGGCGGCAGTCGTCATGCCGCGCAGGTTACCAACCGCTCAGTACGTCAACCAGGGGCGTGACGGATGGCAGAAAAGGTGGGGAACTCGTCATTGCAGACGCGAGCGAGCCGTCGAACAATCGAAGGCATGCCGCAGCGAACCGTTCTCGTCGTGCTCTTCGACGCCCTGCAGAGCCTGGACGTCTCGGGCCCCGTGGAGGTCTTCGCGGGTGCCGACGCGCACACCCCGGGCAGCTATGTGATCCGGACCGCCTCGCTCGACGGCGCCCCCGTGCGCACCTCCAGCGGACTGGCCCTGGTGCCGGACCACGCGCTGGACGACGCGCCGGAGGCGGACACCCTGCTGGTCCCGGGCGGCCGGGGCACCCGTAGCCCCGACCCGCGGCTGGTCGACTGGCTGCGCGCGCACGCACCGCACGCCCGCCGGCTGGTCTCCGTCTGCACCGGCGCCGTCCTGCTCGCCGAGGCCGGCCTGCTCGACGGCCGCCGCGCCACCACGCACTGGGACCACTGCGGCACGCTGGCCCGCAACCACCCGGCCGTCGACGTCGACCCCGACCCGATCTACGTCCGGGACGGGCACGTCGCCACCTCCGCGGGCGTCACCTCCGGCATCGACCTCGCCCTCGCCCTGGTCGAGGAGGACCTGGGCCGGGACGCCGCCCTGACGGTCGCCCGCCATCTGGTGGTCTTCCTGCGCCGCCCCGGCAACCAGGCCCAGTTCAGCGCCCAGCTCGCCGCCCAGACCGCCTCCCGCGCACCGCTGCGCGACGTACAGCAGTGGATCAGCGAGCACCCCGGCGCCGACCTGGCCGTGGAGGCCCTCGCCGCCCGCGCCGGACTCTCCCCGCGCCACTTCGCCCGCGCCTTCCGGGCGGAGACCGGCACCACCCCCGGCCGGTACGTCGACCGGGTCCGCCTCGAACACGCCCGCCGTCTCCTCGAGGACACCGGCGCCGGCGTCGAGGAGATCTCCCGGGCCAGTGGCTACGGCACCTCCGAGGCCATGCGCCGCGCCTTCGTCAAGGCCCTGGGCACCGCCCCGGCCGAGTACCGCCGCCGCTTCCGCCCCGCCACCGTCCACTGAGCCCGCACGGCCGGCCCGCCACACCGCACCGCGCCAGGACCGGCCCGCCACCCTGCTCCGAGAGGAAACCCGTGCAGATCGCCATAGTTCTCTACGACCGCTTCACCGCCCTCGACGCCGTGGGCCCCTACGAGACCCTCGGCCGCCTCCGGGACTCGCAGACCGTCTTCGTCGCCGAGCGGCCCGGCCCGGTCCGCACCGACACCGGGAACCTCGCCCTCACCGCCGACAGGTCCCTCGCCGATGTGCCGCACCCCGACATCGTCGTCGTTCCCGGCGGTCCCGGCGAGCGCGCACAGCTGGACAACGAGACCCTCCTGGACTGGCTGCGCACCGCCGACGCCGACAGCACCTGGACCACCTCCGTGTGCACCGGCTCCCTGCTGCTGGCCGCCGCCGGGCTGCTCACCGGCCGCCGCGCCACCTCGCACTGGCTGGCGCTGGACGCCCTGAAGGGGTTCGGCGCGGAACCGACCGGCGAACGGGTCGTCACCGACGGCAAGTACGTCACCGCCGCCGGGGTCTCCTCCGGTATCGACATGGGGCTCACCCTGCTCGGCCGGATCGCCGGCGACGAGCACGCCCAGGCCGTGCAGCTGCTGACCGAGTACGACCCGCAGCCGCCCTACGACGCCGGCTCCCCGCAGAAGGCGCCCGCCCATCTCGTCGAGCGGTTCCGTGACGGGAGCCGGTTCACCCCGGCGTAGCCGCCCCCGGCCCGTTCCAGGTGAAGCGCGGCGGCCGGCCTTCCAGGAACGCGGCGGCACCCTCCGCGGTGTCGCCGCTGCCGCGCGCCTGGGCGGCCCAGTACGCGTCCCGGTCGGTACGGCCGGCCGCGAACTCCTTCGCCGCGGCCTGCGTCAGCTGCGAGCGGGATACCAGGATCCGGGTGAACTCCGCGACCCGCTCGTCCAGCCCGCCGGCCGGCAGCACCTCGTCGACCAGCCCCGTGCGCAGCGCCCGGCCCGCGTCGATCAACTCGCCGGAGAACAGCAGGTACTTGGCGGTGGCCGGCCCCACCAGCGACACCAGCCGCCGGGTGGCCGACGCCGGATAGACCACCCCCAGCTTCGCCGGTGTCACCCCGAACAGCGCACCCTCCTCGGCGAACCGCAGATCGCAGGCCGCCGCCAGCTGAGCCCCGCCGCCCACGCAGTGCCCGCGCACCGCCGCCAGCGTCGGTCCGGGGAACGCGGCGAGCGCCTCCTCGGCGGCGACGGCCAGCCGCTGGGCCTCCTCCGCAGAACCCCGCAGCGCGGAGATGTCGGCCCCGGCGCAGAAGGTCCCGCCCTCGCCGGTGAGCACCAGCGCCCGCACCGCCGGATCGGCCGCCAGGGCGTCGACAAGCCCCGGCAGGGCACTCCACATCCCGGCGGTCATGGCGTTGCGCTTGGCCGGGTGCCGGACGACGACGGTGGCCACCGAACCGGTGACGTGGTGCAGCAGCTGGGGCTCCATGCGCCGGATGCTATCCGCCGGGCCGGGGACGTGATCAACAGCGTCCGCATCCCGGGAGGTGAGAGTCACCACACGGTGGGCAAAAGGAACGGTAGGGACAGTAAGGAACGGTAGGGACAGCGAGGACTGCCGGGTTGCACGGGGGGAGGGGGGAGGACGCAGGAGGTGCTCATGACCACGTCCGCCAAGGCGCACGGCGGCGCCGCGCAGCTCAACCGGGGCTTCGGCCGGCTCGTCGCCCTCGGGGTGCTCCTGGTGATCGCCGGATGCGTCGGCCTGGTCTACGCCGGGTTCGCCACGCTGACCTCGATGCTGCTGTTCGGCTGGCTGCTGCTGATCGGCGGCGTCGTGGGGCTGCTGCACGCGATCCAGTCACGGGGCACCAGCTTCTTCTGGCTCGGCGTCATCGTCGCCGCACTGAACGTCGCCGCGGGCGTGGTGATCATCAACAAACCGGACGAGGCCGCCGCCGCGCTGACCATGTTCGCCGCGCTGCTGTTCCTCACCGCCGGGCTGTTCCGGCTGGTCGGCAGCGTCGTCGTGCGCGGCCCCCAGTTCGGCTGGACGATGCTGCTCGGCGCGTTCGACCTGCTTCTCGGCGTCCTCGTGCTGGGCTCCTGGCCGAGCAGCAGCCAGTACGTCATCGGTACGTTCTTCTCGCTCGCACTGCTCTTCGACGGCCTGGGACTGATCGCCACCGGTTTCGGCGGGCGCCGCATCGTCGGGATGGTCTCCGACCGGCTCGTTGCCGAGGAGCCCGGCCGCGGCGAGGGGACGGAGGGACCGCCCGGCAAACCCGTACAACCCGACTAGTTCGCCGAGGATGCCCAACCGGGACAGGATCAGTCCCACAACTGACCGTGTCATACGCCGACGATCAGAAGCGCTCGATACTCGCTGACTTGTGTTCAGGTATCCGGTGCGGAGCGATGCGTTACCAACACTCAGGGGTGTGGTGACAATCGAGCGCGAGGGTGGCGACCGGACGATGGACAACCACGGGCGCGGGCCCGGCCCACGCCCCCAGGACCCCCGGGCGTCCTATGGTGCGGCAGGGCCCGGACAGACGCTGCCGTACGAGGGCGTGTGGCGGTTCTCCGCCCCCGCCGTCGACGCCTCGGTCCCGCAGGCGCGGCACGCCGTGCGGGACCTCCTGGTACGCCAGGGCGTACCCGTCTCCGACGATGTGACGCAGGGCCTGCTGCTGATCGTCTCCGAACTGGTCACGAACGCCGTCCGGCACGCCGCGGTGCTCTCGCCGGTGCTCGCCGTGGAGCTCGCCGTCGGCCCCGAGTGGGTCCGCGTCTCGGTGGAGGACGACCACCCCTACCGGCCGACCGCCCTGGAGGCCGACCACGGGCGGACCGGCGGCCGGGGACTGCTGCTGGTGCGGGAGATCACCCGGGAGTCCGGCGGGGCGTGCGACGTCGTCCACACCTCCGGCGGCGGCAAGGTGATCTGGGCCGCCCTGCCGCTCAAGCACACCCGGCTGTCGTAGCACCGCTACCGTCGCGAGGCGGCCCGCTCACCAGCCCGCGGACGGGCCCGTCAGCTCCCTGACGGCGGGACGGGCGGCGTCCAGCACCGTCATGAACCACGCGGAGAACGCGTCCTTCGCATGCCGCTCCGCCAGCTCGGCCGCCGTCACGAAGGCGGTCTCGGCGATCTCCTCGGGATCGGGCCGCAGCGCCGCCTGGACCATGCCGACGAACAGGTGGTTGTACTCCTGCTCCACCAGGCCCGACGCCGGGTCCGGGTGGTTGTAGCGCACGGTGCCCGCCTCGGCGAGCAGCGAGGGCGAGACCCCCAGCTCCTCGTACGTCCGCCGGGCCGCCGCCGCGAAGGGGGCCTCCCCGGGATAGGGGTGACCGCAGCAGGTGTTGGACCACACACCGGGGGAGTGGTACTTGCCCAGCGCCCGCTGCTGGAGCAGCAGCCGGCCGCGCTCGTCGAACAGGAACACCGAGAACGCCCGGTGCAGCTGCCCCGGCGGCTGGTGCGCGGCGAGCTTCTCCGCGGTGCCGATCGTCGCGCCGCCCTCGTCGACCAGTTCCAGCAAAATCGCGTCTGCGGTGCCGTTCGACGAACTGTGCGTCGCGGTGGCAGGTGTGATCGGCATACCCATCCTTCGCATCGGTCCTCGCGCCCCAAGTGTGCCGTACCCGTCCGGCGCTCCCGGCGCTTCCCGGTGCGCCCGCATGTCCCGCGCGTGACGGCGCGGACCGCGGGCGCCACCGGCGGGAGACCGGGGAAGGGCCCGAAGGGTGATCATTCCCGCGCTCGAGGCCGGGAACCGCCGGAAAGCGGCGGCCCCGCAGCCGGTACACCGCCTCCCGGGTGGCGGACGGCTGCGTCCCCCGGCGCGTCGCCTCCGGTGCGCGCCCCCTCGGCGGTCACAGTCCCCTCCGCCGTCACGGATTCGTCGACCGTCGCACCGCCGTGGCGTTCCGCGTCCCGGTCAGTGGCACAGCCGCGCCTCGTGCTCCGCATGCCCGCCCGGCTCCAGCTGGAAGGTGCAGTGCTCGACGTCGAAGTGGTCCCCCAGACAGCCCTGGAGCTCGTGCAGCATCCTCTCGTGCCCGATCGCCGTCAGTACGTCGGACCGCACCACCACATGCGCGGAGAGCACCGGCATGCCGGACGTGATCGTCCAGGCGTGCAGGTCGTGGACGTCCTCCACACCGTCCAGCGCCAGTATGTGCGCCCGGACCTCGGCCATGTCGACGCCCTTGGGCGCCGCCTCCAGCAGCACATCGAGGGTCTCGCGCAGCAGCCGCACCGTACGTGGCACGATCATCAGTCCGATGGCGATCGAGGCGATCGGGTCGGCGGCCTGCCAGCCCGTGCCCAGGATCACCAGTGCCGACACGATGACCGCCACCGAGCCCAGCGCGTCCGCCGCCACCTCCAGGAACGCGCCCCGCACGTTCAGGCTCTCCTGCTGGCCGCGCATCAGCAGCGCCAGCGACACCGAGTTCGCGGCCAGGCCGATCACACCGAAGACGACGGTCAGCCCGCCCTCCGTGGCGGCGGGTGTGACGAACCGCTGGATCGCCTCGTACAGCACGTACCCGCCGACGCCGAGCAGCAGCAGCGAGTTGGCGAGCGCGGCGAGGATCTCGGCGCGCGCGTAGCCGAAGGTGCGCCGCTCGCTCGGCGGCCGGTTCGCGAAGTGGATCGCCAGCAGGGCCATGCCCAGGCCCACCGCGTCCGTCGCCATGTGTGCCGCGTCGGCGATCAGTGCCAGCGAGTCGGCGAGCACACCCCCGACGATCTCCACGACCATCACGCTCAGCGTGATCGCCAGCGCCACCCGCAGCCTGCCGCGGTACGCGGCGGTCGCCGTACCTCCGGCGGGTGCGCCGTGCGCATGCCCGTGGTCGTGCCCAGCCCCCATGAAAGCCGCCTCCCAGTGGTCCGTCGGGGTCCGTCCGGATCACAGTGAACTACGGGTGGGGGGTATCCGGCAACGCGGCACTGAACACCGTTGTCATCTGCTCTGACCTGCGCAAACGGCGCGCAGGTCAGGCCGTCGCGAGCGTTCTGGCGGCGGTGTGGATCACGCCGTCGGACGCACCCGCCCGGGCCCCGCCGACGGCCCCGGCGGCACGGAGTCCCGGCGGCACGGAGCCCCGGCGGCACGGAGCCCCGGCTCGCGGGCCGCCGTCCGTGACGCGTCGGCGGTCCGTTCCGGACCCGCGGTTTGTCGGCCGGGCCCCGCATCCGGGATGATGATCGCGGCAAAGGCGGGCCCACACCGCGTCGTCCGGCCGTCGAACGGGCGGTGAACACGGAGTTCCGGTCGTCCGATAACCTCTGCCGACATGCCGCCCGGGAGCCGCAGGCGCGGGCGTCCCACCATGCACAGGCCCCGGCGCGAGCCGCCGGTCCCAGGGAGTGAGATTCGGTTGCCGACCGCCATCCTCACCGGTCCGCCGGTGCCCGGTTCGTCGATCGAGGGCGATCTGCGGTCCCTCGGCTTCGACGTGGTGCCCGCGGCCGACGCCGCCGATGCCCGGACCCTGCTGGCCGCTGCCCCCGAGGGAGAGCGGGTCGCCGTTGTCGACGCCCGGTTCGTCGGCCATCTGCACGCCCTGCGCCTGGGCCTCACCGACCCCCGGTTCCCGCTCGCCGCGGTCCCCGGCGCGGTGACCGCCCAGCCGGCCGGCCGCCAGGCCCTGGCGCGCGCGCTGGCCGGCGAGAGCACCACCGCCGGCGGGACCACACTCCTCGGCGGTCTCGCCGACCGCATCGCCGCCGCCCTCGACGCCGACGGCACCGAGGTGCACCGGCCCGAGCTGGGCAGCCTCGCCGCCGCGGTCCCGGCGGACCCGCAGGCCCGCAACGAGGCGCGGCAGGCCGTCGCCACCGTCGACGAGGAGGCCGTCCGGCTGCAGTCGGCGGTGAAGTCCCGCGACGGTTTCTTCACCACCTTCTGCATCAGCCCCTACTCCCGCTACCTCGCCCGCTGGTGCGCCCGCCGCGGACTGACCCCCAACCAGGTCACCACCGCGTCCCTGGTCACCGCCCTCATAGCGGCGGGCTGCGCGGCCACCGGCACCCGCGGCGGCTTCGTCGCAGCCGGGCTGCTGCTGATCCTCTCCTTCGTGCTGGACTGCACCGACGGCCAGCTCGCCCGCTACTCCCTGCAGTACTCCACCCTCGGCGCCTGGCTCGACGCCACCTTCGACCGTGCCAAGGAGTACGCCTACTACGCCGGGCTCGCCCTCGGCGCGGCCCGCGGCGGCGACGACGTATGGGCCCTCGCCCTCGGCGCGATGATCCTGCAGACCTGCCGGCACGTGGTGGACTTCTCCTTCAACGAGGCGAACTCCGGCGACACGGACGCGACCGGCATCACCAGCCCCGCCGCCGCCCTCTCCGACCGGCTCGACAGCGTCGGCTGGACGGTCTGGCTGCGCCGCATGATCATCCTGCCGATCGGCGAACGCTGGGCGATGATCGCCGTCCTCACCGCGCTCACGACGCCGCGGATCACCTTCTACGCGCTGCTCATCGGATGCGCCTTCGCGGCGGCCTACACCACCGCCGGCCGCGTCCTGCGCTCCGTGCACCGCACGGTGCGGCGTACCGGCCGGGGCGCGCAGGCCCTGGCCGACCTCGCGGACTCCGGTCCGCTCGCCGAGGCCCTCGCCGGAAGGCTGCGCAGGCTGACCGCCCGGCCGCCGCTCGGGTCGCGGGCCGCCCTGGCGCTGACCGGCGCCGTGCCGCTGCTCGCCGCCGCGGGCGTCACCTCGTACGGCAGCGCGCTCCCCGCCGCCATGGCCGCGCTCTACGTCCTGACCTCGGCAGCCGCCGTCGCCCAGCCGCTCACCGGCGCCCTCGACTGGCTGGTGCCACCGCTCTTCCGGGCCGCCGAGTACGGCACCGTACTGCTGCTCGCTGCGAAAGCAGAGGTGAACGGAGCGCTTCCGGCAGCTTTCGGACTGGTGGCGGCCGTCGCCTACCATCACTACGACACGGTCTACCGCATCCGCGGCAACGCGGGCGCGCCCCCGCACCGGCTGGTGCGGGCGACCGGGGGGCACGAAGGCCGCACACTGCTGGTCGCCGTGCTGGCGACGCTGCTCACCGGCGCACAGTTCACGCTCGCGCTCACGGCGCTCGCCGTGGCCGTGGCTCTGGTGGTGCTCGCCGAGAGCATCCGCTTCTGGGTGGCCGCCCACAAGGGCGGCGCGCCCGCCGTACACGACGAAGGAGAACCCGCATGATCGGCCTCGTGCTGGCGGCCGGCGCCGGCCGGCGTCTGCGCCCCTACACCGACACCCTGCCCAAGGCGCTGGTGCCGGTGGGGCCCGCGGGCATAGACGACGGACCGACCGTCCTCGACCTGACCCTCGGCAACTTCGCCGAGGTGGGGCTGACCGAGGCCGCGATCATCGTCGGCTACCGCAAGGAGGCCGTGTACGAGCGGAAGGAGGCCCTGGAGAAGAAGTACGGCCTCAAGCTCACGCTGATCGACAACGACAAGGCCGAGGAGTGGAACAACGCCTACTCCCTGTGGTGCGGCCGGGACGCCCTCAAGGACGGCGTGATCCTCGCCAACGGCGACACCGTGCACCCGGTGTCGGTCGAGAGGACCCTGCTGGCCGCCCGCGGCGACGGCAAGAAGATCATCCTTGCGCTGGACACGGTCAAGGACCTCGCCGACGAGGAGATGAAGGTCGTCGCCGACCCCGAGCGGGGCATGACGAAGATCACCAAGCTGATGGACCCCGCCGAGGCCACCGGTGAGTACATCGGCGTCACCCTCATCGAGGGCGAGGCCGCCACCGAGCTGGGCGACGCGCTGCGCACCGTCTGGGAGACCGACCCGCAGCAGTTCTACGAGCACGGCTACCAGGAGCTGGTCAACCGCGGCTTCCGGATCGACGTGGCGCCGATCGGCGACGTCAAGTGGGTCGAGATCGACAACCACGACGACCTCGCCAAGGGACGGGAGATCGCATGCCTGTACTGACCAGGCTCATCCCTTCCCCCGTCGTCCTCGACATCCGCCCCGGAGCCCTCGACGACCTCGGCTGCGTCCTCGCCGACGAGCGGATCTCGCACTCCGGCCGGCTCGCCGTCGCCGTCAGCGGCGGCTCCGGCGCCCGGCTCCGTGAGCGGGTCGCCCCGTCGCTGCCCGGTGCCACCTGGTACGAGGTCGGCGGCGGCACCCTGGACGACGCGATCCGGCTCGCGGGCGACATGAAGAGCGGCCACTTCGACGCGGTCGTCGGGCTCGGCGGCGGCAAGATCATCGACTGCGCCAAGTTCGCCGCGGCACGGGTCGGCCTCCCGCTCGTCGCGGTGCCCACCAACCTGGCCCACGACGGACTGTGCTCGCCGGTCGCCACCCTGGACAACGACGCGGGCCGCGGCTCCTACGGCGTGCCCAACCCGATCGCGGTCGTCATCGACCTCGACATCATCCGTGAGGCACCGGTCCGCTTCGTCCGGGCCGGGATCGGCGACGCGGTCTCCAACGTCTCCGCCATCGCCGACTGGGAGCTGGCCAACCGGGTCACCGGCGAGAAGATCGACGGTCTCGCCGCCGCCATGGCCCGCCAGGCCGGCGAGGCCGTGCTGCGCCACCCGGGCGGCATCGGCGACAACGACTTCCTCCAGGTGCTGGCCGAGGCCCTGGTGCTCAGCGGCATCGCGATGTCCGTCTCCGGTGACTCCCGGCCCTCCTCCGGGGCCTGCCACGAGATCAACCACGCCTTCGACCTGCTGTACCCGCAGCGGGCGGCGGCCCACGGCGAGCAGTGCGGCCTGGGCGCGTGCTTCGCGATGTACCTGCGCGGAGCACACGAGGAGTCGGCGTACATGGCCGGGGTGCTGCGCCGGCACGGACTGCCGGTGCTCCCCGAGGAGATCGGCTTCACCCCCGACGAGTTCGTCCGGGCCGTGGAGTTCGCCCCGGAGACCCGGCCCGGCCGGTACACGATCCTCGAGCACCTCGCCCTGAAGACCGAACAGATCAAGGACATCTACGCCGACTATGTCAAGGCCATCGGTAGCTGAACTACGTCCGGTCGTGCACCCCGCGGGGGTCAAGGACCGGCGCAGCGGTGAGCACTGGGCGGGACGCCTCTACATGCGCGAGGTGTCCCTGCGCGTCGACCGCTACCTGGTGAACACCAGGATCACGCCCAACCAGCTCACGTACCTGATGACCGTCTGCGGCGTCCTCGCGGCCCCGGCCCTGCTGGTGCCGGGGATCGCGGGCGCCGTGCTCGGCGTGCTCGCCGTCCAGCTCTACCTGCTGCTCGACTGCGTGGACGGCGAGATCGCCCGCTGGCGGAAGCAGTACTCCCTCGGCGGCGTCTACCTGGACCGGGTCGGCGCCTATCTGACGGACGCCGCCGTGCTCGTCGGCCTCGGCCTGCGCGCCGCCGACCTGTGGGGCACCGGCCGGATCGACTGGCTGTGGGCCTTCCTGGGTACCCTGGCCGCCCTCGGCGCGATCCTGATCAAGGCCGAGACCGACCTGGTCGGCGTCGCTCGCCACCAGGCCGGGCTGCCCCCCGTCCAGGAGGCCGCCGCCGAGCCGCGCTCCTCCGGCATGGCGCTGGCCCGCCGGGCCGCCGCCGCCCTGAAGTTCCACCGCCTGATCCTCGGCATCGAGGCCTCGCTGCTCATCCTGGTCCTCGCCATCGCCGACGCCGTCCACGGCGACCTGTTCTTCACCCGTCTCGGCACCGCCGTGCTCGCCGGTATCGCCCTGCTGCAGACCCTGCTGCACCTGGTGTCCGTGCTGGCCTCCAGCAGGCTGAGGTGAGTGCCGTGAAGGTGGGGGCCGTCATCATCACCATGGGCAACCGGCCCGCCGAGCTGCGCGCCCTGATCGACTCGGTCGCCAAGCAGGACGGCGACCCGGTCGAGGTCGTCGTCGTCGGCAACGGCTCGCCGGTCCCGGACGTCCCCGACGGCGTCCGCACCGTCGAGCTGCCCGAGAACCTCGGCATCCCCGGCGGCCGCAACGTCGGCATCGAGGCCTTCGGCCCCGGCGGCCGGGACGTCGACATCCTGCTCTTCCTCGACGACGACGGCCTGCTTGCCCGCCCCGACACCGCCGAGCTGTGCCGCGAGGCGTTCGCCGCCGACCCCCGGCTCGGCATCGTCAGCTTCCGCATCGCCGACCCGGACACCGGCCTCACCCAGCGCCGGCACGTGCCCCGGCTGCGTGCCGCCGACCCGATGCGCTCCTCCCGGGTCACCACCTTCCTGGGCGGCGCCAACGCCGTGCGCACCGAGGTCTTCGAGCAGGTCGGCGGTCTGCCGGACGAGTTCTTCTACGCCCACGAGGAGACCGACCTGGCCTGGCGCGCCCTGGACGGAGGCTGGATGATCGACTACCGCTCCGACATGGTGCTGTACCACCCGACGACCGCCCCGTCGCGGCACGCCGTCTACCACCGCATGGTCGCCCGCAACCGCGTCTGGCTGGCCCGCCGCAACCTGCCCGCCCCCCTGGTCCCCGTCTACCTCGGGGTCTGGATGCTGCTCACCCTGGTGCGCCGCCCCTCCCGCCCGGCCCTGCGTGCCTGGTTCGGCGGCTTCCGCGAGGGCTGGAGCACCCCCTGCGGCCCCCGCCGTCCCATGAAGTGGCGTACGGTGTGGCGGCTGACCCGACTGGGCCGTCCTCCGGTGATCTGACAAGCTCGTGTCCGAGCGCCCCGGGGCGGCAGGTCCCCGGGCCGCAGGCCGACGCCATGCCCGCGCGGGCTGCGCATCTCGAAGACGAAAGTTTCCACTAGTGAGTGAGACAACGCACGACGGCACGGTCGCGCTGACCGCACCCGTGGCACCCGACGAGGGCCTCACGGCGGCCCAGCTCGCCGCCGAGCACGGGCTGACCGTCAGCGGCGCCCGTCCGTCCCTCGTCGAGTACGTCCGGCAGCTCTGGGGACGGCGGCACTTCATCCTCGCCTTCTCCCAGGCGAAGGTGACCGCCCAGTACAGCCAGGCCAAGCTGGGCCAGCTGTGGCAGGTGGCCACACCACTGCTCAACGCGCTCGTCTACTTCCTGATCTTCGGTCTGATCCTCAACGCCAGCCGCGGCATGCCGAAGGAGGTGTACATCCCGTTCCTGGTGACGGGCGTGTTCGTGTTCACCTTCACCCAGTCCTCGGCGATGGCGGGCGTGCGGGCGATCTCCGGCAACCTGGGCCTGGTACGGGCGCTGCACTTCCCGCGCGCCGCGCTGCCGGTCTCCTTCGCGCTCCAGCAGCTCCAGCAGCTGCTGGCCTCGATGGTCGTACTGGTCGCGGTGACGGTGGGCTTCGGCAGCTACCCGAGCCTGTCGTGGCTGCTGATCATCCCGACGCTGGCCCTGCAGTTCCTGTTCAACACCGGCCTCGCCCTGATCGTGGCCCGGATGGGCGCCAAGACGCCGGACCTGGCCCAGCTGATGCCGTTCATCATGCGGACCTGGCTGTACGCGTCCGGCGTGATGTTCTCCATCCCGATCATGCTGGCGGACCACCCGGACTGGATCGCCGATGTGCTCCAGTGGAACCCGGCCGCGATCTACATGGACCTGATGCGCTTCGCGATGATCGACGGGTACGGCTCCGAGAACCTGCCACCGCACGTCTGGGCCGTCGCGCTCGGCTGGGCGGTCGCCGTCGCCGTGGGCGGTTTCGTGTACTTCTGGAAGGCGGAGGAGAGGTACGGCCGTGGCTGACCTGCAGCAGGGCGAGCGGGTTCCCACCGTGATCGCCGACGAACTGCACATCGTCTACCGCGTCAACGGCGCCAAGACCGGCAAGGGCAGCGCCACGGCGGCGCTGAGCCGGATCCTGAAGCGGGGCGAGGAGCGCGGCGTGCGCAAGGTGCACGCCGTGCGCGGTGTCTCCTTCGTCGCCTACCGGGGCGAGGCCATCGGCCTGATCGGATCCAACGGTTCCGGCAAGTCCACCCTGCTGCGGGCCATCGCCGGCCTGCTGCCCGCCGAGCGGGGCAGGGTCTACACCGACGGCCAGCCCTCCCTGCTCGGCGTGAACGCGGCCCTGATGAACGACCTCACCGGCGAACGGAACGTCATATTGGGCGGGCTCGCCATGGGCATGACCCGCGAGCAGATCAAGGCCCGTTACCAGGGCATCGTCGACTTCTCCGGCATCAACGAGAAGGGCGACTTCATCACGCTGCCGATGCGGACCTACTCCTCCGGTATGGCGGCCCGCCTCCGCTTCTCCATCGCCGCGGCCAAGGACCACGACGTCCTCATGATCGACGAGGCGCTGGCCACCGGCGACCGCAAGTTCCAGACCCGCTCCGAGGAGCGCATCCGCGAGCTGCGCAAGGAGGCCGGCACCGTCTTCCTGGTCAGTCACAACAACAAGTCGATCCGCGACACCTGCAACCGCGTCCTGTGGCTGGAGCGCGGTGAGCTGCGGATGGACGGGCCCACCGAAGAGGTCCTCAAGGAGTACGAGAAGTTCACCGGCAAGTAACCGGAGGACGCGGGCCCCGCCGGAACCTCTCCGGCGGGGCCCGCGTCTGCAGAAGAAGTGCCAACTCCGGCCGGGTGCCGGAATCTTGGGGCCGATCGGTGTGTTGCTGTGGGGCGCAGGGCCCCCAGGAACGCCCCACCGAGTTGTACAACGTAAGCTGTACCGGTCCCCAAACGCGGCACATGGGGCGATAATGCCCGACACCCTCGGCCGTGGCCGCCGCACGGTCGGCCGGGCGGCGTGTCCAAAATAGTGTGTATTGGGTCGGCAGTGTAGAACGGGAGATGTGACGGCAATGGCTACGGATACTCCCCACCTCCGCTCAGCATGCGCCGTCCCCGTCCCGGGCAGCCGGCGGTGACGGTCACCGGCGCGGCGCGGGCCGCCGACCCGGTGCGCGGCACGCTGGACAAGGCCGCGGACGAGAACTTCCCGGTGGCCCCGTTCTTCCTGCCCCGGGCCTGGCGCACCGACCTGATGGCGGTGTACGGCTTCGCCCGGCTGGTCGACGACATCGGCGACGGCGACCTCGCCCCCGGCGGCGCCGACGCCCGCCTTCTCGGTGTCCCGCCCGAGCACGCCGGCGACCGCCTCACCCTGCTCGACGCCTTCGAGGCCGACCTGCACCGGGTCTTCGACCCGCACGACCGGGCGCCGCGCCACCCTCTGCTGCGCCGCCTGCTGCCGACGGTCCGCCGCTGTACGCTCACCCCCGGGCCGTTCCTCGCTCTGATCGCCGCCAACCGCCAGGACCAGTTGGTGCGGCGCTACGAGACCCATGACGACCTCCTCGCCTACTGCGAGCTGTCCGCCAACCCGGTCGGCCGTCTGGTGCTCGCCGTCACCGGCACGGCCACCCCCGAGCGGATCCGCCGCTCCGACGCGATCTGCACCGCACTGCAGATCGTCGAGCACCTCCAGGACGTCGCCGAGGACCTCGCCCGGGACCGGATCTATCTGCCCGCCGAGGACATGAAGCGCTTCGACGTCCAGGAGGCCGATCTCGCCGCCGCGTCGGCCGGCGCACCGGTGCGTGCCCTGATCGCCCACGAAGCGCAACGCGCCCGCGATCTGCTGAATGAAGGCGCGCCTCTGGTGGGTAGCGTCCACGGCAGGCTCAGGCTGCTGCTCGCGGGATTCGTGGCAGGAGGAAGGGCGGCCGTCCGGGCGATCGCCGCCGCCGACTACGACGTACTTCCCGGCCCGCCCAAGCCCGGCAAGGTCCAGTTGCTGCGCGAGGCGGGCGCGACCCTGCGAGGAGAGAGGTGATCCGGACCGTGGAGCCGCCGGCACACGTGTCTGCACCGGTACTCGCCGCCTACGGCTACTGCGAGACGGTCACCGGACAGCAGGCACGCAACTTCGCGTACGGCATCCGCCTGCTGCCGGCGTCCAAGCGCCGTGCGATGTCGGCGCTGTACGCGTTCTCGCGCCGCGTCGACGACATCGGCGACGGCGCGCTCGCCGACGACGTCAAGACGGCCCGACTGGAGGACACCCGGTCGCTGCTCACCCGCATCCGCGAGGGCGCGGTCGACGAGGACGACACCGACCCGGTCGCCGTCGCCCTCACCCACGCCGCGCGGGTCTTCCCGATCCCGCTCGGCGGACTCGACGAGCTGATCGACGGCGTCCAGATGGACGTCCGCGGCGAGACCTACGAGACCTGGGACGACCTGAAGGTCTACTGCCGGTGCGTGGCCGGAGCCATCGGGCGGCTCTCGCTCGGCGTCTTCGGCACCGAGCCGGGAGCGCGCGGCGCCGAGCGCGCGCCCGAGTACGCCGACACGCTCGGGCTGGCGCTCCAGCTCACCAACATCCTGCGGGACATCCGGGAGGACGCCCAGGGCGGACGCACCTATCTGCCCGCCGACGACCTCGCCAAGTTCGGCTGCACGGCCGGGTTCGCCGGGCCGACGCCACCGGAGGGCTCCGACTTCGCGGGCCTGGTCCACTTCGAGGTGCGGCGGGCCCGCGCCCTGTTCGCCGAGGGCTACCGGCTGCTGCCCCTGCTCGACCGCCGCAGCGGTGCCTGCGTCGCCGCCATGGCCGGCATCTACCGCCGGCTGCTCGACCGCATCGAACGCGACCCCGGGGCCGTGCTCCGGGGCCGGGTCTCGCTGCCCGGACGCGAGAAGGCCTACGTCGCCGTGCGCGGCCTGTCCGGACTGGACGCCCGGCACATGACCCGGCGGACCGTCAGGAGGCGCGCCTGATGACCTGCTCCGGAACACCGGCCGCGGAGGACGCCGCCAGGGACGAACGGACCGCAACCCTCCACTGGCGCGCCGCGTCCCTGACTGAGACGGTCGGCCGTACACCGTTCGACCACTGCCGCCGCGCAGGGGAGGGTGCACGATGACCCACGGCCACGGCCCGCAGACCGACGGGGCGCCCGCCGGCGTCCCGACCCGAGCCCTGTCCGAGGGCACCGCATCGTCCGGCAGGCACGCCGTCGTGGTCGGCGGCGGGCTCGCCGGCGTCACCGCGGCACTGGCGCTCGCCGACGCCGGGGTGCGCGTCACCCTCCTGGAGGGCCGGCCGCGGCTGGGCGGACTCGCCTTCTCCTTCCGGCGCGGCGACCTGACCGTGGACAACGGCCAGCACGTCTATCTGCGCTGCTGCACCGCGTACCGCTGGTTCCTCGACCGCATCGGGGGCGCGCGGCTGGCGCCGCTCCAGCACCGCCTCGACGTGCCCGTCGTCGACGTCGACAAGCCCGAGGGCCGACGTCTCGGCCGGCTGCGGCGCGATCCGCTGCCCGTACCGCTGCACCTGGGGCGCAGCCTCGCCGCCTATCCGCACCTCTCGCTCGCCGACCGGGCCGGGGTGGGCCGGGCCGCGCTCGCGCTCAAGGGACTCGACCTCGCCGATCCGGCCCTGGACACGCAGGACTTCGGCAGCTGGCTGGCCGCCCACGGCCAGTCGGCGCGCGCCGTCGAGGCCCTGTGGGACCTGGTCGGGGTCGCCACCCTCAACGCGGTGGCGGGGGAGACCTCCCTGTCGCTCGCCGCGATGGTGTTCAAGACCGGTCTGCTGTCCGACCCGGGCGCGGCCGACATCGGCTGGGCCCGCGTCCCGCTGGGCGAACTGCACGACGGGCTGGCCCGCAGGGCGCTCGACTCCGCGGGCGTCCGCACCGAACTCCGGACACGCGTCACCTCCCTCTCCCAACACGGCAACGGAGGCTGGAGCGTTCAGGTTCCGGGCGAGACGCTCGACGCGGACGCCGTCGTCCTCGCCGTACCGCAGCGCGAGGCGCACGACCTGCTGCCCGCCGGCGCGCTCGACGCCCCCGGGCGGCTGCTGGAGATCGGCACCGCTCCCATCCTCAACGTCCATGTCGTCTACGACCGGAAGGTCCTCGACGCGCCGTTCCTGACCGCCCTCGGCACCCCCGTGCAGTGGGTGTTCGACCGCACCGAGGCCTCCGGTCTGCAGGAGGGGCAGTACCTGGCGCTGTCCCAGTCGGCCGCCCGGGACGAGATCGACCTGCCCGTCGCCGCGCTGCGCGAGCGGTACCTGCCCGAACTGCGGCGGCTGCTGCCGCACACCCGCGGCGCCGAGGTCCGGGACTTCTTCGTGACCAGGGAGCGCACCGCGACCTTCGCCCCCGCTCCCGGCGTCGGACGCCTCAGGCCCGGCGCCCGCACCCGGGCCCCCGGCCTCTGCCTGGCCGGAGCGTGGACCGCCACCGGGTGGCCCGCGACCATGGAGAGCGCGGTCCGCAGTGGTGTCGGCGCGGCCGGAGCCGCACTCGCCGCCCTGGGCCGGTCCCGCGATCGCCTCCCCGGCTTCTTCGAGGAGGCGGCGTGAAGACCGTTCCGCGAGGGACCTCCCGCACCCCCGGCACCGCAACTGGAGGAGAGACTGTGCCCACTGTGCCCCCGGCCCCGGCGGCCGATCCACGGACCACGGTGGACGTGACCGCGCTGCTCGAGCGCGGCCGGACCCTGGCCACGCCCGTCCTGCGGGCCGCCGTCGACCGTCTTGCTCCTCCCATGGACACCGTCGCCGCCTATCACTTCGGCTGGATCGACGCCCAGGGCAACCCCGCCGAGGGCGACGGCGGCAAGGCCGTCCGCCCGGCCCTCGCGGTGCTCTCCGCCGAGGTCACCGGAGCCGCCCCGGAGACCGGCGTGCCCGGCGCGGTCGCCGTGGAGCTGGTGCACAACTTCTCCCTGCTGCACGACGACCTGATGGACGGCGACGAACAGCGCCGGCACCGCGACACCGTCTGGAAGGTGCACGGCCCGGCCCAGGCCATCCTGGTCGGGGACGCCCTGTTCGCCCTGGCCAGCGAGGTGCTGCTGGAGCTCGGCACGGTCGAGGCGGGCCGGGCGACCCGCCGGCTGACCACCGCCACCCGCGCCCTGATCGACGGTCAGGCGCAGGACATCTCCTACGAGCACCGCGACCGGGTCAGCGTCGAGGAGTGCCTGGAGATGGAGGGCAACAAGACCGGTGCCCTGCTGGCCTGCGCCAGCTCCATCGGCGCGGTCCTCGGCGGCGCCGACGAGCGCACCGCCGACGCCCTGGAGCGCTACGGCTACCACCTCGGCCTGGCCTTCCAGGCCGTGGACGACCTCCTCGGCATCTGGGGCGACCCGGAGGCCACCGGCAAGCAGACCTGGAGCGACCTGCGCCAGCGCAAGAAGTCCCTTCCGGTCGTCGCCGCGCTGGCGGCGGGCGGCCCGGCCTCCGAGCGCCTCGGCGAGATGCTCGCCGCCGACGCCAAGGGCAGCGACGTCGAGAACTTCTCCGAGGAGGAGTTCGCGGCCCGTGCCGCCCTGATCGAGAAGGCCGGCGGCCGGGACTGGACCGCCGAGGAGGCGCGCCGCCAGCACACCATCGCCCTCGACGCTCTCGACGCCGTCGGCATGCCCGCCGAGACCCGGAGCCGGTTCACGGCGCTCGCCGACTTCGTCGTCGTACGAAAGAGATGATCACTATCGGTCGAATAGCCCTCGCGTAGTCGCCGGCCGGTGCCGCGGGCAAGCACACCGGCCGACGGCGGACCCACAGCAGACGCACCACTTGCACACTGCACGAAGGGGAAGCCATGACAGCGACGACCGACGGAAGCACCGGGGCCACCCTGCCGCCCCGCGCAGCCGCGGCCAGCGAAACCGACAGTCCCGCACCCGAGACGGCCGGGGCAGGGCCCACACCCGCAGACGCCGTCCGGCGCGCCACCGACTTCCTGCTCTCCCGCCAGGACGCCGAGGGCTGGTGGAAGGGCGACCTCGAGACGAACGTCTCCATGGACGCCGAGGACCTCCTGCTCCGCCAGTTCCTCGGCATCCTGGACGAGGACACCGCGCGGGCCGCCGCCCTGTTCGTCCGCGGCGAGCAGCGCGCCGACGGGACCTGGGCCACCTTCTACGGCGGCCCCGGCGACCTGTCCGCCACCATCGAGGCGTACGTCGCCCTGCGGCTGGCCGGCGACACCCCCGACGACCCGCACATGGCGCGGGCCTCCGCATGGATCCGCGGGCAGGGCGGCATCGCCGCAGCCCGCGTGTTCACCCGGATCTGGCTCGCCCTGTTCGGCTGGTGGAAGTGGGAGGACCTGCCCGAACTCCCGCCGGAACTCATCTGGTTCCCGCGCTGGGTGCCGCTCAACATCTACGACTTCGGCTGCTGGGCCCGGCAGACCATCGTCCCGCTCACGGTCGTCTCCGCCAAGCGCCCGGTGCGCCCCGCCCCCTTCCCGCTCGACGAACTGCACACCGACCCCGCCCTGCCCAACCCGCCCAGGCCGCTCGCCCCGGCCGTCTCCTGGGACGGCGCCTTCCAGCGCCTGGACAAGGGGCTGCACGTGCTGCGCCGGGCGGTGCCCGGACGACTCCGCCGGGCCGCGATGAACACCGCCGCCCGCTGGATCGTGGAGCGGCAGGAGAACGACGGCTGCTGGGGCGGCATCCAGCCGCCCGCCGTGTACTCGATCATCGCGCTGTACCTGCTCGGCTACGACCTCGAGCACCCGGTGATGCGCGAGGGGCTGAAGTCCCTGGACCGGTTCGCCGTGTGGCGCGAGGACGGCGCGCGGATGATCGAGGCCTGCCAGTCCCCGGTCTGGGACACCTGCCTGGCGGTCATCGCCCTGGCCGACGCCGGGGTGCCCGCCGACCACACGCAGCTGGTGAAGGCCGCCGACTGGATGCTCGGCGAGCAGATCGTACGCCCCGGCGACTGGGCGGTGCGCCGGCCCGGACTTCCGCCCGGCGGCTGGGCGTTCGAGTTCCACAACGACAACTACCCCGACATCGACGACACCGCCGAGGTGGTCCTGGCCCTGCGCCGGGTGCGCCACCACGACCCGGAGCGGGTGGAGAAGGCCATCGGCCGCGGGGTGCGCTGGAACCTCGGGATGCAGTCGCGGAACGGCGCCTGGGGCGCCTTCGACGTCGACAACACCAGCCCGTTCCCCAACCGGCTGCCGTTCTGCGACTTCGGCGAGGTCATCGACCCGCCGTCCGCCGATGTCACCGCGCACGTCGTCGAGATGCTCGCGGCCGAGGGGCTGGCCCACGACCCGCGCACCCGGCGCGGCATCGCCTGGCTGCTGGCCGAACAGGAGCCGGACGGCTCGTGGTTCGGGCGCTGGGGCGTCAACTACGTCTACGGCACCGGGTCCGTGGTCCCCGCCCTGGTCGCGGCCGGCTTCCCCGGCTCGCACCCGGCGATCCGGCGGGCCGTCGGCTGGCTGGAGTCCGCGCAGAACGACGACGGCGGCTGGGGCGAGGACCTGCGCTCCTACCAGGACGTCCGGCAATGGAGCGGCAAGGGCGCCTCCACCGCCTCCCAGACGGCCTGGGCGCTGCTGGCCCTGCTGGCGGCGGGGGAGAGGGACTCCAAGGCCGTCGAGCGGGGCGTCGAGTGGCTCACCAGCACCCAGCGGGAGGACGGCTCCTGGGACGAGCCGCACTTCACCGGCACCGGTTTCCCCTGGGACTTCTCCATCAACTACCACCTGTACCGGCAGGTCTTCCCGCTCACCGCACTCGGCCGGTACGTGCACGGCGAGCCCGCCGTGCTGCGGCAGCGGGCGGACCGGCGTGGCGACCGGCCGGCGGACCGGCCCGCCGCCGAGCCGAAGGCCGGCTGATGGGCGCGACGCCCGCCCCGGCCCCGCTGCTGATCGCCTGCGCGCTCGGCATCGAGCACCTCGCCCTGCGCGCCGGCGAGCGCGGCGGTGCCGACGGGCCGGTCACGGTGGTGCGCACCGGCATGGGGCCGAAGGCGGCCGAGCGTTGCGTCACCCGGCTGCTCGGCGACCCGGGACTGGCCGGCGCCGCCGTACTGGCCACCGGTTTCTGCGCGGGGCTGGCCCCCGGCATGCACCCCGGCGACCTGATCGTCGCCGAGGAGACCCGCGACCCGCGCGGCAGCGTCGGCTGCGTCGGAACCGAGCTGCTGGTCAAGGAACTGGCGCGGGCCGTGCCCGGGCGCACCGTGCACACCGGGCCGCTGACCGGCTCCGACCACGTGGTCCGCGGTCCCGAGCGCGCCGACCTGCGGGCGACCGGCGCCATCGCGGTCGACATGGAGTCCGCGGCCACGCTGCTGACCGCCGTGCGCACCGGCGAACGCCCCGTTGCCGCCGTCCGGGTGGTCGTGGACGCTCCGGAGCACGAGCTGGTCCGGATCGGCACGGTGCGCGGTGGAATATCGGCTTTCCGAGTTCTCCGTTCAGTCCTCCCCGCTTTCTTCGAATGGCACCGATCCCTGCTGCTCCCCAGGAGGTGAGCCAGATGGCCATGCCGATGCGCCAGTCCATCAAGGTCGCTACTTACTTGGCCGAACAGAAGCTCCGCAGGCGGGACAAGTTTCCGCTGATCGTCGAGTTGGAGCCGCTCTTCGCCTGCAATCTGAAATGCGAGGGGTGCGGCAAGATCCAGCATCCGGCCGGGGTGCTCAAGCAGCGCATGCCGGTGGCCCAGGCCGTCGGGGCGGTGCTGGAGTCCGGGGCCCCGATGGTCTCCATCGCCGGCGGCGAGCCCCTGATGCACCCGCAGATCGACGAGATCGTGCGCCAGCTGGTGGCCAGACGGAAGTACGTCTTCCTGTGCACCAACGCCATGCTGCTGCGCAAGAAGATGGACAAGTTCACGCCCTCCCCCTATTTCGCCTTCGCGGTGCACATCGACGGGCTGCGGGAGCGGCACGACGAGTCCGTGGCGAAGGAGGGCGTCTTCGACGAGGCGGTGGCGGCCATCAAGGAGGCCAAGCAGCGCGGCTTCCGGGTCACCACCAACTCCACCTTCTTCAACACCGACACCCCGCAGACCGTCATCGAGGTGCTCAACTACCTCAACGACGACCTCAAGGTCGACGAGATGATGATCTCGCCCGCGTACGCCTACGAGAAGGCGCCCGACCAGGAGCACTTCCTCGGCGTGGAGCAGACCCGCGAGCTGTTCAAGAAGGCCTTCGCGGGCGGCAACCGGCGCCGCTGGCGGCTCAACCACTCGCCGCTCTTCCTGGACTTCCTGGAGGGCAGGGTCGACTTCCCGTGCACCGCCTGGGCGATCCCGAACTACTCGCTGTTCGGCTGGCAGCGGCCCTGCTATCTGATGAGCGACGGGTACGTGTCCTCCTACCGCGAGCTGATCGAGGAGACCGACTGGGACCGCTACGGCCGCGGCAAGGACCCGCGCTGCGCCAACTGCATGGCGCACTGCGGCTACGAACCGACCGCGGTGCTCGCCACCATGGGATCCCTGAAGGAGTCGCTGCGCGCGATGCGCGAGACGGTCTCGTCCGGAAACCGGGAGTGACCACGTGACCGGCGTCCCGCCGGGCGTTCCCGGGACACCCGGCCGGCCGGTCGCGGAGCAGACGGAACAGGACGGCACGTCGGGGGAGCGGGCCGTCACCGTGAGCTGAAACAGCACGGACCGAGAGGGGGCCCGAGCGTGACGATTCTGGAGACCATCCGGGGACCACGTGACCTGAAGGCGCTGTCCGAGGCGGAACTCGGCGAACTGTCCCACGAAATACGCGACTTCCTGATCCAGGCGGTCGCCCGCACCGGCGGACACCTCGGGCCCAACCTGGGGGTGGTGGAACTCACCGTCGCCCTGCACCGGGTCTTCGAGTCACCGGTCGACCGCATCCTCTGGGACACCGGTCACCAGAGCTACGTCCACAAGCTGCTGACGGGCCGCCAGGACTTCTCCAAGCTGCGCGGCAAGGGCGGACTGTCCGGCTACCCCTCGCGAGAGGAGTCCGAGCACGACGTCATCGAGAACAGCCATGCCTCCGCCGCGCTCGGCTGGGCCGACGGCCTGGCCAAGGCCCGCCGGGTGCAGGGGGAGAAGGGCCATGTGGTGGCGGTCGTCGGCGACGGCGCGCTCACCGGCGGCATGGCCTGGGAGGCGCTGAACAACATCGCCGCGGCCAAGGACCGGCCGCTGATCATCGTCGTCAACGACAACGAACGCTCCTACGCCCCCACCATCGGCGGCCTCGCGGACCATCTCGCCACGCTGCGCACCACCGACGGCTACGAGCGGGTGCTGGCCTGGGGCAAGGGCGTCCTGCAGCGCACCCCCGTGGTCGGCAACACCGTCTACGAGGCCCTGCACGGCGCGAAGAAGGGCTTCAAGGACGCCTTCGCCCCGCAGGGCCTGTTCGAGGACCTCGGCCTGAAGTACGTCGGCCCCGTCGACGGACACGACATCCGAGCGGTCGAGTCGGCGCTGCGCCGCGCCAAACGCTTCCACGGGCCGGTGCTGGTGCACTGCCTCACCGAGAAGGGCCGCGGCTACGAACCCGCCCTCGCCCACGAGGAGGACCACTTCCACACCGTGGGGGTGATGGACCCGCTCACCTGCGCGCCGATCGGCCCGTCCGGCGGGCCGTCCTGGACCTCGGTGTTCGGCGACGAGATGGTGCGGATCGGCGAGGAGCGCGACGACGTCGTGGCGATCACCGCGGCCATGCTGCACCCGGTCGGTCTCGGCCGGTTCGCGGAGCGGTTCCCCGACCGGGTCTGGGACGTCGGCATCGCCGAGCAGCACGCCGTGGTGTCCGCGGCCGGACTGGCGACCGGCGGACTGCACCCGGTCGTCGCCGTCTACGCCACCTTCCTCAACCGCGCCTTCGACCAGCTCCTGATGGACGTGGCACTGCACCGCTGCGGGGTGACCTTCGTCCTGGACCGGGCCGGCGTCACCGGCGCCGACGGACCCTCCCACAACGGCATGTGGGACCTGTCCGTCCTGCAGGCCGTCCCCGGTCTGCGGATCGCCGCGCCGCGCGACGCCGACCAGCTCCGCGCCCAGCTGCGCGAGGCCGTCGCCGTCGACGACGCCCCCACGCTGGTGCGCTACCCCAAGGAGACCGCGGGCCCGGCCGTGCCCGCCGTCGACCGGGCCGGTGGCATGGACGTCCTGCACGCCGACGACCGTCCCGAGGTGCTGCTGGTCTCCGTCGGCGCGCTGGCCCCCCGCTGCCTCGAGGCCGCCGGACTGCTCCGCGCCCGGGGCACCGGCTGCACCGTCGTCGACCCGCGCTGGGTCAAGCCCGTGGACGCCGCGCTGCCGCCGCTCGCCGCCCGGCACCGCCTGGTGGCCGTGGTCGAGGACAACAGCCGTGCGGCCGGCGTCGGCTCGGCGGTGGCACTGGCACTCGGCGATGCCGAAGTCGACGTGCCCGTCCGGCGGTTCGGGATCCCCGGACAGTTCCTCGCCCACGCCAAGCGCGCCGAGGTGCTCGCCGACATCGGCCTGACGCCCGTGGAGATCGCCGGCCGGATCAGCGCGGCGCTGGCCGTGCAGGAAGCCGACCGGGAAGGCCACGAGGAAGCCGGCGGCGCGGCCTCCGTCGAACAGGAGCCTCGGGGCGGCCGGGCCGTCACGTCAGCCCAAGGAGAAAACTGAATGACCAAGGAGTTCGACCTCGGCGCCCTGCTGGCCGAACGCGGCGCCGAGCGGTACGAGCTGCACGGCCGGTACCTCAATGCGCAGCTTCCGCGCATGCTGCGCACCATCGGCTTCGACAAGGTCTACGAGCGCGCCGAGGGCGCCTACTTCTGGGACACGGACGGCAACGACTACCTGGACATGCTCGCCGGGTTCGGGGTGATGGGCCTGGGCCGGCACCATCCCGTCGTCCGGAAGGCACTCCACGATGTCCTCGACGCCTCCCTGGCCGACCTGACCCGCTTCGACTGCCAGCCGCTGCCGGGACTGCTGGCCGAGCGGCTGCTGTCGTACAGCCCCCACCTGGACCGGGTGTTCTTCGGCAACAGCGGCACCGAGGCGGTCGAGGGCGCGCTGAAGTTCGCCCGGTACGTCACCGGCAGGCCCCGCGTGCTGTACTGCGCGCACGCCTTCCACGGGCTGACCACCGGCTCGCTCTCCGTCAACGGCGAGGCCGGGTTCCGGGACGGCTTCGCCCCGCTGCTGCCCGACACGCCGGTCCCGCTCGGCGACCTCGACGCCCTGGCCGGGGAGCTGGCCAAGGGCGACGTCGCCGCCCTGATCGTCGAGCCGGTCCAGGGCAAGGGCGTGCACGAGGCCCCGCCCGGGTATCTGCTCGCCGCCCAGGAGCTGCTGCGCCGGCACAAGGCGCTGCTCATCGCCGACGAGGTGCAGACCGGCCTCGGCCGGACCGGCACCTTCTACGCCTACCAGCACGAGGACGGGGTCGAGCCCGACCTGGTCTGCGTGGCCAAGGCGCTGTCCGGGGGCTATGTCCCGGTGGGCGCCACGCTGGGCAGGGACTGGATCTTCAGGAAGGTGTACTCGTCGATGGACCGCGTCCTGGTCCATTCGGCGAGCTTCGGCTCCAACGCCCAGGCCATGGCCGCCGGGCTGGCGGTGCTGGCCGTGCTGGAGGACGAGCAGATCGTGGCCAACGCGGCGGCCACCGGCGCACTGCTGAGGTCCCGGCTGGCCGCGCTGGTGGACCGCTACGAACTGCTCTCCGAGGTGCGTGGCCGGGGGCTGATGATCGGCATCGAGTTCGGCAGGCCGCGGTCGATGCGGCTGCGCAGCCGCTGGTCCATGCTGCAGGCCGCGCGCAAGGGGCTGTTCGCACAGATGGTGGTCGCCCCGCTGATGCACCGGCACCGGATTCTCACCCAGGTCTCCGGAGACCAGATGGAGGTGATCAAGCTGATCCCGCCGCTGATCATCGGGGAGCGGGAGGTGGACCGGTTCGTGGACGCCTTCACCGAGGTCATGGAGGATGCCCACAGCGGTGGCGGGCTGCTGTGGGACTTCGGCAAGACCCTGGTCAAGCAGGCGGTGGCGAACCACTGAGAGGATTTTGCCTCTCGGGCAAGAAAATTGCCCCTGAGGCACTCGCTCGGGCTCAATGGACGTATGACCGTTTCCGAGCCCGACCCGCCGGACGGCCCCGCCGACGCGATGTCCGCGGTGGCACCGCAGCTGCGGGCCCTGCGCCGGCGGGCCGCCCTCACCCTGGAGGCCGCGGCCCGCGCGGCGGGACTGTCGCCGGCCCACCTCTCCCGGCTGGAGACCGGGCAGCGGCAGCCCTCGCTGCCCATGCTGCTCGGCCTGGCCCGGATCTACGGCACCACCGTCTCCGAGCTGCTCGGCGAGACCGCCGCGGACCGCGACGCCGTAGTGCGGGCCGCCGACATGGAGCCGGCCCCGGCGGGCGGCTGGACGTACTGGCAGGCCGGGGCGACCGGGCGCGGCATGCAGGCCCTGCGCGTCCATGTGCCGTACGGGACGCAGGGCGACATGGTGCGGGTGCACCCGGGCGAGGAGTGGCTGTATGTGCTGCGGGGCCGGCTGCGGCTGCACCTCGGTGACACCGTGCACCGGCTCGCTCCCGGCGACAGCGCGCACTTCGACTCGCTGACCCCGCACCGGATCGCCGCCCCGGACCCCGACGGCGTCGACCTGCTGTTCGTCCACACCCTGCTGCAGAGCCCCACGGCCGCGCTGTGCCTGGGCCGCACCACCGGAGAGATGCCATGAGCGACATGGAGGAGAAGTTCCCGCGGGCCCTGTGGGTGCGGCTGATCGTCTACATCGCCGTGGGGCATGTCTTCGCCGCCTTCGTCTATCTGCTCTTCGAGCTCGGGGCGAAGTGAGGGCCTTGGGCGGCCTCAGTCGAGGAGCCGCCCCCGCAGCCGCTCCCGGGTCTCCGGTGTGACGCCCAGCCCCTGCTCCAGATAGGCGTCGACGCCGCCCCAGGTCTCCTCGACGGTCTCGAAGGCCGCCGCCAGATACTCGGCCCGCGCGTCGAACAGGGGGCTGAGCAGCTCCATGACCTCGGGGGAGTAGGCGGAGGCGGAGCTGCTGCTGCGGTGCACCCGGTAGCGGCGGTGCTCGGCGCCGGACTTCAGATAGTCCTCGAGAACGGCCTCGCGCTCCACTCCCACGGCCAGCAGGGTCACCGCCACCGACAGGCCGGCCCGGTCCTTGCCGGCCGCGCAGTGCATCAGGGCGGGGACGCTGTCCTCGGCGAGCGAGTGCAGCACCTGGGAGTGCTCCGCCGTACGCTCCTTGACGATCATGCGGTAGGAGGCGATCATCCGGTCCGCGGCCCTTCCGTCCGCGAGGATGTCGCGGAGCTGGTCCAGATCGCCGTCGCGGACCATCTTCCAGAACTCGGCGCCGTCGGCCGGGTCGGACAGCGGCAGGTTCACATTGCGCACGCCGGGCAGCGCGATATCCGGGCCCTCGAGCTTCTGGTCGGCGGAGTTGCGGAAGTCGAAGATCGTGTGCAGGCCGAGGGCGCCGAGGAACGCGGCGTCCTCCGCCGTGGCGTGCGCCAGGTGCCCGCTGCGGAACAGCACGCCGTGCCGCACCCGGCGGCCGTCCTCGGTCGGCAGGCCGCCCACGTCACGGAAATTGCGCACACCGGCCAGCTCGGGCTCGGTCGACGGGACCTGCTGCGTCACGGGGGCTCCTCCCACTCCGCGCCGCCGGCGCTGATCGTCGGCGGCCACCGACTCGACGATACGGCATCTCTTGCCTGGGGCAATGAGTTGTCCACAGGCACGGCCCGGCCTCGGCGCCGGAGACATTCTTGTCGCGCTTTTCCATTCACATCCCATCTGGGCCTTCTGTCCGAATTAGCACCTTCATTCCAACTCGCTCTGGAATAAAGGAACCTGGAGTGCGGTCGCGTGAGGAGCGTCATATCCGTGACGGTGCGTTGTCCGTCATGTTCACGTAATTCACGTGCTTCTCAAGGGCTTTCGTGCATTGCGGCGGGCATCAAATCGACGGAGTGTTACCGCGGAAACCCGGGATGGATCAAGCAAATACCGCGTATCGGGAAACCCCTGCTTGTTCCTGTGCGTCTTGGTCCCTTACGTTCACGACCGATCCGGACGGACGCCTAATCCTGCCGCCGACCGGACTTTCGCACCCACCCGACACCCGTACCCGGCAGGAGCGGGGGACCCACAGGAATCACCGCCTGTTCCGGTCTCCGGAACGGCTAGGGGTCAAGTCGTGCCGCGGCACGGCCGGGCATCTCCAGCCCGAACCCGACAGCTCACCTCGCAGGCGCCGGAGAGGAATTCGCCATGCCCGCCAGGGGTAAGCACCGTCGCACCAGGACCCAGCGTCTGACCCGCACCATCGCCGTCGCCGGAACCGGTGGCGCCGCGCTCGCGCTGCCGCTCATCGGCGCCGTGAGCGCCCACGCGGCCCCCGCGCAGTCCGTTGCCGAGAAGGCGCCGCAGTCGCTCTCGGCGGCCCAGCAGCAGGTCGCCTCGAACAACTCCGGGAAGAACTCGGAGAAGTCGTCGGAGAAGCACACCTACACCGTGCGCGCCGGCGACTGGCTCTCGAAGATCGCCGACAGGTACGACGTCACCGGCGGCTGGCAGCAGCTGTGGGCCGACAACCTCCAGGCCATCGGCGAGGACCCGTCCCTCATCCACCCGGGTCTGAAGCTCTCCGTCGGCGGACCGGCCGAGGCGGGTGCCGCCGAGTCGTCCGCTCCGAAGGCCGCCGAGGCCGCCGAGCCGTCGGCCCCGAAGCAGGCCGAGAAGGCCGAGAAGACCGAGACCGCGCAGAAGGCGGAGCAGGCCCCGGCCGAGAAGTCCTCCTCCGAGGGCGCGGCTGCGCAGTCCGCCGGCACCGCGAGTGCCTCGGGTTACGTGTCCCCGGTGCCGGGCGGCACCATCGGCACCCCCTACCACCAGACCGGCAGCATGTGGTCCAGCGGCTACCACACCGGCACCGACTTCGTCGTCCCGACCGGCACCTCCCTGAAGGCCGTCGGCGCCGGCACCGTCGTCTCCGCCGGCTGGGCCGGTGCGTACGGCAACCAGGTCGTCATCAAGCTCGCCGACGGCTACTACGCCCAGTACGCCCACCTGTCCTCGCTCTCCGTCTCCACCGGTCAGTCCGTGACCGCGGGGCAGCAGGTCGGCCTGTCCGGCTCGACCGGCAACTCCACCGGTCCGCACCTGCACTTCGAGATCCGCACCACGCCGAACTACGGCTCCGACGTGGACCCGATCGCCTACCTGCGCTCGCACGGCGTCTCCCTCTGACGCCCGAGGCACGCACGCCCGAAGGCCGGACCCCGATCCCCGGGTCCGGCCTTCGCCGTTCCCGCGTTCCCGGGCGGGGACGCTGCGCTATTCCGGAGTTGACCAAGCCTTGGCAGTGGCCTTTCTCACCGCTCGTCAACCCCTGCCTACGGTCGCGTAGGTCACATTCCAGGGTGAATCATGGTCCGGCGTGGCAGACGATTCGAAGAGTGACAGCAGATCAGTGATCGGGTCGTACGTGTCGGTGGGGGACAGCTTCACCGAGGGCGTCGGCGATCCCGGCCCCGACGGGGCGTTCGTCGGCTGGGCCGACCGCCTCGCCGTCCTGCTCGCCGACCGGCGGCCCGAAGGCGAATTCACCTACACCAACCTCGCCGTGCGCGGAAGGCTGCTCGACCAGATCACGACGGAGCAGGTCCCGCGGGCGGTCGAACTCGCCCCGGACCTGGTCTCGTTCTGCGCGGGCGGCAACGACATCATCCGGCCCGGCACCGACCCGGACGAGGTCGCGGAGCGGTTCGAGCGGGCGGTCGCCGCGCTGACCACGGTGGCCGGCACCGTCCTGGTGACGACCGGCTTCGACACCCGGGGCGTGCCCGTCCTCAGGCATCTGCGCGGCAAGATCGCCACCTACAACGGGCATGTGCGCGCCGTCGCCGACCGGTACGGCTGCCCCGTGCTCGACCTGTGGTCCCTGCGGAGCGTGCAGGACCGCCGGGCCTGGGACGCCGACCGCCTGCACCTGTCGCCCGAGGGGCACACGCGCGTGGCCCTCCGCGCCGGCCAGGCGCTCGGGCTGCCGGTCCCCGCCGACCCGGAGCAGCCCTGGCCGCCGCTCCCGCCGCGCGGCGCGCTCGATGTCCGCCGGGACGACGTCCACTGGGCGCGCGAGTACCTGGTGCCCTGGATCGGGCGGCGCCTGCGCGGCCAGTCCTCCGGCGACCATGTGACCGCCAAGGGCACGCTGTCGCCGGACGACATCAGGAGCCGGATCGCCCCGGTGGCCTGACCACACCGGCTCACCCCGGGTCAGCGGCGAACGCGGCCCCCTCGGCGGTCGCCGGGGGCCGGCACGAACAGAACCCCCTCGGCGCCGCCGGCCGGCGCGAGCACTGCGTACTCCACGCCGCCGGGAGCCGGGGCCCGGGTCGCGGGTCGCGCACACACCGTCCCCGGTGGGCGGGGCTCTCGCCGTGGCCCCCCGTCCGGAGCCGGGCGTGCGTCGCGCTCACCGCGCAGCCGTGGTCCAGGCCTTCTGCTCCACCTCCAGCTCACGGGCGAGCGCCTCGTCCACCCACGACTGCGCGCGCGCCCGGGACACCGTGCCGCCGTACGCCGTCAGCTGCACGGCCAGCCCGTCCAGCAGGGCCGTCAGACGCAGGGCGGAGCCGGCCGGGTCCGGGCAGGGGAACTCGCCCGCGGCCACGCCCTCGGTGATGACCTCGGTCAGCGCGGCTTTCCACTGAGCGTCGAGATCCCGCGCGACCTCGCGCAGCGCGGGCTCGCGCTGGGCCGCCGCCCAGCTCTCGATCCACAGCCGCCAGCCCTTGGCCTGGCCGGTGGGGGCGTACCAGCGGACGGCCGCACGTAGCCGGCGCAGTGCCGAGGTGCGGCGGCCGAGCAGTTTGCGCAGATGCGCCAGGTCGTCCTGGGCGGCATGCCCGAACGCGGCGGCGACCAGCTTCTCCTTGGTCGAGAAGTGGTAGAGCACCAGCGCATTGCTGACGCCGAGCGCCGAGGCGACGTCGGAGATCCGCACGGCCGCGACACCCCGGGCGGCTATCTGCTCGACCGCCGCGCTGAGCAGCTCCTCACGCCGTTCTCGCACACTCAATCGAATTCTGGCCACGGAAGGTCACCCTACAAGGCACCCCGGTGCCGCCCGGCCCCTTCCGGAGATGCGCGGCTCCCGCACGACCGGGCCGGCCGATCATAATGAAAGCCTGACCTACTCCACCTGGAGGTACCGTGGCAGGCTTCCGTCTCCCGAGCACCGGGTTCCGTGTACCGCGGCCCGCGGCCTTCGGTGTGGACCCCGGCGGCGAGCGCATGGCGCGGATCCGCAGATCGCCGCATTTCACCGACGGTGTCTTCCAGAACCCCGGCGGTCCGGCCCGGACCCGGCCCTCCGGCTCCGCCCTGGACTTCGCCAAGATCTTCCTCGACCGCGAGGCGCGTCGGCGCAGAACCCCCGGGGGCACCGTGCCGACGCACGCCACCACCCTCGCCGACCTCGCCCGCCCCCCGGCCACCGCACTCCGGCTGACCTGGCTGGGCCACTCCAGCGTGCTCGCCGAGATCGACGGGCGGCGGGTGCTGTTCGATCCGGTCTGGGGTGAGCGCTGCTCCCCGTTCCCCTTCGCCGGCCCCAGGAGGCTGCACCGGGTGCCGCTGCCCCTGACCGCCCTCGGCCCGGTCGACGTCGTGGTGATCTCGCACGACCACTACGACCATCTGGACATGCCCACGATCAAGGCGCTGGCCGGCACGGACACGCTGTTCGCCGTGCCCCTGGGCGTCGGCGCCCACCTGGAGCACTGGGGCGTCGCCGCCGGCCGGCTGCGCGAACTGGACTGGCACGAGTCCACGCAGGTGGGCGGCCTGACCCTGACCGCCACCCCGGCCCGCCACTTCTGCGGGCGCGGTCTGCGCAACACCCAGCACACGCTCTGGGCCTCCTGGGCCGTCGCCGGGGAGAACCACCGCCTCTTCCACAGCGGTGACACCGGCTATTTCGAGGGCTTCCAGGAGATCGGCACCGCGTACGGCCCGTTCGACACGACCATGATCCAGGTCGGCGCGTACGCGGAGTTCTGGCCCGACATCCACATGACCCCGGCCGAAGGCGTCCGCGCCCACCTCGACCTCCAGGGCGGGGTGACCGGCGGTGTGCTGCTGCCGATCCACTGGGGCACCTTCAATCTGGCCCCGCATCCATGGGCCGAGCCCGGGGAGTGGATGAAGGACGCCGCCGAGGAGGCGGGCCAGGTCCTCGCCCTCCCGCGACCCGGCCAGCCCTTCGAACCGGCGGGGGACGTCCCCGCCGAGCCGTGGTGGCGTGGGGTCTCCGCACCCGTGGACCGCCACTGGCGCCGGACCGTACCCCCGGAGGCGGCGCCGGAGGCCGCGGAGGGCGGGTTCGACCTCGCGGGTGACCGCTGACCGTCGGTGACAATTTCCGATCGATTTCAGTCGAATTTCGATCGAATCGACGTCCTTCCGCAACGGGTGTTCCGCCTGCTTATCGGTCTGTCGTACGAGACCTCATACCAGAGCGGGACGATGCCCGGGGGGTTTTGTCAACTGCCCACCGCACATGATGCGCAGGCGACTACCGTGAGTGTCCGTCGGGCGACAGGGGGCCGCATCGCGGCCCCGGCGGCCGACACCGCGATGGCACATGCCCGCGTGGCGCACCACGCGCGAGCACCCAGCCCCCGACGGACAGTACGAGGACACCGATGTCTCACCTCCGCGCCCCGGCCGCGCGCGCAGACCGTCGCGAGGGCGGGCGGCACGGACGGCCGGCCGCCCGCACCGCTCCCGCGCTGCCCGAGATCCACATACGGTCCCAACTGCTGCGCCTGGCCGTGCTGCCGCCCGTCGCCGTCGCCCTCAGCGGCTGCGCGGCCGTCCTGTTCACGGTGCGGTCCACCTCGGCCGAGCCCGGCCCCGTCCAGTGGGCCGTACTGGCCGGCGCCCTCTCGGTCACCCTCGCGGCCGTCGCCATCGCGGCCGTCGCCGCCGACCGCGCCGCCCGTACCGTGCACCACCGGGTCGCGGTGCTGCGCCGCAGCACCGCCCGCGGAGAGGGCGACCTGCGCGCCGTCGTCGAGGCGCTGCGCCGCGGCGAGGGTCCGCCGAAGCGCCCGGCGCGCAGCGCCCCGCCCGACGGCGCCGACGACTTCGAACTGCTCGCCGCGGACCTGACCCGCGCACACGACAGCGCGGTCGCTGCCGTCGTCCAGGCCGCACAGCTCTCCAGCCAGGCCGGCAGCGAGCAGAAGCTGGAGGTCTTCGTCAACCTCGCCCGCCGGCTGCAGTCCCTGGTGCACCGCGAGATCTCCATCCTCGACGAGATGGAGAACGAGATGGAGGACCCCGACCTGCTCAAGGGCCTCTTCCACGTCGACCACCTCGCCACCCGGATCCGCCGCCACGCCGAGAACCTCGCCGTCCTCGGCGGCGCCGTCTCCCGCCGCCAGTGGAGCAACCCCGTCCCCACCAACGAGGTGCTGCGCTCGGCCATCGCCGAGGTCGAGCAGTACTCCCGGGTCCGGCTGGTCCCGCCGATCGACGGCACCCTGCGCGGCCACGCCGTGGCCGACGTCATCCATCTGCTTGCCGAACTCGTCGAGAACGCCACGGTGTTCTCCGCCCCGCACACCCAGGTGCTGCTGCGCGCGGGCCTCGTCACCTCGGGGCTGGCCGTCGAGGTCGAGGACCGCGGACTCGGGATGCCGGTCGCCGAGCAGAACCGCATGAACGCCCTCCTGGCCGACCCCGACCAGGTCAACGTCGCCCGGCTGCTCGCCGACGGCCGGATCGGACTGTTCGTCGTCTCCCAACTGGCCAAGCGGCACGGCATCACTGTCCGCCTCCAGTCCAACATCTACGGCGGCGTCCAGGCCGTGCTCGTCGTCCCCCAGGACCTGCTCGGCGCCCGGCCGGCCACCTCCGCAGGCGCCACGGGCGGCACGGGCGCCCAGCAGACCGCGGCCGCCCGTCCGGCCCCCGCCGACCGTGCGGCCGCCGCACCGCCCCCGCGGCAGCCGCGGCCGGCGCCCGCCCCCGGCGCCCTGCCACCCGCATCCGCGCCGCCGGCCGGGCACGGCACCGCACCCCTGCCGCTGCCCGTGCGCGGCACCCACGACGACCGGCCCAACCCGGCCGAAGCCGTGCCCGGCATCCGGGCCGCCGACCGGCACCTGCCGCCCGAGCACGCCGACACCCCGCCCGTGCCCCGGCACGCCGCCGTGCGCGGCACCATGGACAAGCCCCGACTGCCCCGCCGACGCGCCCAGGAGCACATCGCACCCCAGCTCCGCGACGGCCCGGCACCCCGGCAGGACACCGAACCTCCCGCCGGCCACGACCCCGGCCTGATGGCCGCGTTCCAGCGCGGCATCGGACTCGCCGAGGCCCAGCACCCCACCGACCGGACCCACCGCGAGCACGCCCGGCACGACGGGACCGCACCGGCCGGATGACCACCCCCCATTCCACCCCAAGGAGTCGATCCACCATGGCGAGCGACGCGCCGACCGGCCAGGCCTCCGACCTCGACTGGCTGATGAGCGGCCTCGTGCAGCGCGTACCGCACACCAGAAGCGCGGTGCTCCTGTCCTGCGACGGCCTGGTGAAGTCCGTGCACGGACTGGACCCCGACAGCGCCGACCACATGGCCGCCCTGGCCTCCGGGCTGTACTCGCTCGGCCGCAGTGCCGGAGTCCGCTTCGGCGACGGCGGGGACGTACGGCAGGTCGTCGTCGAACTCGACTCGACCCTGCTCTTCGTCACCACCGCCGGCTCCGGCACCTGCCTGGCCGTGCTGGCCGGCCGGGAGGCCGACGCGGCGGTCCTCGGCTACGAGATGGCGATGCTGGTCAAGAGCGTCCGGCCGTACCTGGTCACCGCACCCCGGCAGCATGCCGTCGAAGCACCGGCGATGAGGCCTTGAGCGCGGCGGCGGCCGGCGACGGGCCCTGGCTCGACGACGCGGCCGGACGGCTGGTGCGCCCCTTCACGGTCAGCAACGGCCGCACCCGGCCCACGGTCGCGCTCGACCTGATGTCGCAGGTGATGGTCACGGGGGCCACCCCCCTCGGCTATCTCGGACCCGAGCACGCGCAGGCGCTCGACCTGTGCCGCGCCCCGGTCCCGGTCGCCGAGGTCGCCGCCCATCTGAGGCTGCCGGTGGCGGTCACCAAGGTGCTGCTGTCGGACCTCGTCGACTGCGGGGCGCTGACCACCAAGCCCCCCGCGTTCCACCACAACCCCACGGACCGGGCCCTTCTGGAGGCAGTGCTCGATGGACTACGACGACAGCTCTGACTACACCGGCGGACCCGACGGCGCCGACGGCACCGACCCGTTCCCCACCGCGCTCAAGATCCTGGTCGCGGGCGGGTTCGGCGTGGGCAAGACGACATTCGTCGGCGCCGTCAGCGAGATCGCGCCGCTGAGCACGGAGGAACTGCTCACCACCGTCAGCGCCGCCACCGACAACCTCGACGGCATCGAGAACAAGCTCGAGACCACCGTGGCGATGGACTTCGGCCGCATCACCCTCGACCCGGACCACGTCCTGTACCTGTTCGGCACACCCGGACAGGAGCGGTTCTGGTTCATGTGGGACGAGCTGTGCGAGGGCGCGCTCGGCGCCGTCGTCCTCGCCGACACCCGCCGCCTGGAGGAATCCTTCGCCGCCGTCGACTTCTTCGAACAGCGCGGCCTCGCCTTCGTCGTCGCCGTCAACGAGTTCGACGGCGCCCACCGCTACGACACCGAGGAGGTGCGCGCCGCCATGGACCTCCCCGCGGAGGTCCCCGTCGTCCGCTGCGACGCCCGGATCTCCAGCTCCGGCGTCCAGACCCTGCTGACCCTCGTACGCCACCTGCTCGCCCACACGCCGGCCCCCGCCACGGGGTACGGCGCGCACATGTGATCCCCGCCCACACCGCCACGGAGCCGCCATGACGCATGCCCACAGCGACGGAGCCCGCCCATGAGCTACGACCCGCCGCGCCCGGCCGGACGTCTGCTGCTCACCCCCGAGGACCGGGAGGCCAGCGCCCGGGTCCGGCGGCTGCGCCGGCTCGGGCTCGGGGAGCGCCCGGAGCCCGCGCTCGACGCCTTCGCGGACCGGCTCGCCGAGCACGCCGACGCCCCGTACGCCATGGTCAACTTCCTGATCGAGGGCGCCCAGTTCTTCGCCGGCCTGCGGGTGCCCGAAGTCCCGCCGGTGGTGCGGGGCGACGGCACCGCCCCGGAGTTCGGCCGGATCCAGGCCCGCGACCACGGCTTCTGCCCGCATGTGGCCGCCCGGGGGCGGGCCCTGGTGCTCGAGGACGTCCGGGACTACCCGCGGTTCGCCGGCAACCCGGTCGTCGACGAGTTCGGCATCCGCTCCTACCTCGGCGCCCCCCTGATCGACAGCACCGGGACGGTGCTGGGCACCGTCGGCGCCGCCGACGTACGTCCGAGGCCGTGGGGCCGGGCCGGACTGGAGACGATCAAGTCGACGGCGGAGCAGCTGGTACGGCGCCTGGAGCGGAGCGCGGACGACGGCCTGCCGCTGTGAGGGGCGCCGGGACGGCACCTCCGGCAGGGGTGCGGCCGAGGGTGTGAAGGAAAGCTGTGGCGCCGGTTTAGAAATCCTCGATGGACGGCGGCGGCGACCGTACGGCAGATTGCTGTGCGATCCCCCTCACCTCCCCGGACGCGGGCCGCCACGGCATGCCCCGCGCCGGGCCCCCACCCGTCAGGAGCCGTCAGTGAAGGCGCTGGTCAAGGAGAAGGCGGAGCCCGGGCTGTGGCTCGCGGACGTCCCGGAGCCCGCCACAGGGCCCGGCGACGTACTGATCAAGGTGCTGCGCACCGGTATCTGCGGCACCGACCTGCACATCCGGGCCTGGGACGGCTGGGCGCAGCAGGCCGTGCGCGCTCCGCTGATCGTCGGCCACGAGTTCGTCGGCGAGGTCGTCGACACCGGGCGGGACGTCACCGACATCGCGGTCGGCGACCTGGTCAGCGGCGAGGGCCATCTGGTGTGCGGGACCTGCCGCAACTGCCTGGCCGGGCGGCGCCACCTGTGCCGGGCGACGGTCGGCCTCGGCGTCGGCCGGGCCGGGGCGTTCGCCGAGTACGTCGCCCTGCCCGCTTCCAACGTCTGGGTGCACCGGGTCCCCGTCGACCTGGACATCGCGGCGATCTTCGACCCGTTCGGCAACGCCGTGCACACCGCACTGTCCTTCCCGCTGGTGGGCGAGGACGTGCTGATCACCGGTGCCGGGCCGATCGGTCTGATGGCCGCCGCCGTGGCCCGGCACGCGGGGGCCCGCAACGTCGTCATCACCGATGTGAGCGAGGAACGGCTGCAGCTGGCGCTCAAGATCGGCGTCAGCCTCGCGCTGAACGTCTCGCGGACGACGATCGCCGACGGGCAGCGCGAGCTGGGGCTGCGCGAGGGCTTCGACATCGGTCTGGAGATGTCCGGCCGCCCCGAGGCGATGCGGGACATGATCGCCAACATGACGCACGGCGGACGGATCGCGATGCTCGGTCTGCCGTCCGAGGAGTTCCCGGTCGACTGGGCCAGGATCGTCACCTCGATGATCACCGTCAAGGGCATCTACGGCCGGGAGATGTTCGAGACGTGGTACGCCATGTCCGTCCTGCTGGAGGGCGGCCTCGACCTCTCCCCGGTGATCACCGGCCGGTACGGCCACCGGGACCACGAGGCCGCGTTCGAGGACGCGGCGAGCGGCACCGGCGGCAAGGTCATCCTCGACTGGACCGCGTGAGCCGACCGCGTAGCCCACCCCCCGTCTCCAGAGCCTCCCAGGAGTTTTCCGATGTTCGACTCCGTGCGCGACGACCTGCGCACCACCCTCGACGAGATCCGTTCCGCCGGACTGCACAAGCCCGAGCGCGTGATCGACACCCCCCAGTCGGCGACCGTGAACGTGAGCGCCGGCGGCCGGCCCGGCGAGGTGCTCAACTTCTGCGCCAACAACTACCTGGGCCTCGCCGACCACCCCGAAGTGATCGCCGCCGCCCACCGGGCGCTGGACCGCTGGGGCTACGGCATGGCCTCCGTGCGCTTCATCTGCGGCACCCAGGAGGTGCACAAGGAGCTGGAGGCGCGGCTGTCCGCGTTCCTCGGCCAGGAGGACACGATCCTGTACTCCTCCTGCTTCGACGCCAACGGCGGCGTGTTCGAGACCCTCCTCGGCCCCGAGGACGCGGTGATCTCCGACGCCCTCAACCACGCCTCGATCATCGACGGCATCCGGCTGTCCAAGGCCCGCCGCTTCCGCTACGCCAACCGGGACCTCGCCGACCTGGAGCGGCAGCTCAAGGACGCCTCCGACGCCCGGCGCCGGCTGATCGTCACCGACGGCGTGTTCTCCATGGACGGCTATGTCGCCCCGCTGCGCGAGATCTGCGACCTCGCCGACCGCTACGACGCCATGGTCATGGTCGACGACTCGCACGCCGTCGGCTTCGTCGGCCCCGGCGGGCGCGGCACCCCCGAACTGCACGACGTCATGGACCGGGTCGACATCATCACCGGAACCCTCGGCAAGGCGCTCGGCGGCGCCTCCGGCGGCTACGTCGCCGCCCGTGCCGAGATCGTCGCCCTGCTCCGTCAGCGCTCCCGCCCCTACCTGTTCTCCAACACCCTCGCCCCGGTCATCGCGGCGGCCTCCCTCAAGGTCCTCGACCTGCTGGAGTCCGCCGACGACCTGCGCGTCCGCCTCGCCGAGAACACCGCGCTGTTCCGCCGCCGGATGACCGACGAGGGCTTCGACGTGCTGCCCGGCGACCACGCCATCGCACCCGTGATGATCGGCGACGCGGCCCGGGCGGGCCGGATGGCGGAGCTGCTGCTGGAGCGCGGGGTGTACGTGATCGGCTTCTCCTACCCGGTCGTCCCGCAGGGGCAGGCCCGCATCCGCGTGCAGCTGTCCGCCGCACACTCCACGGACGACGTGCACCGCGCGGTGGACGCCTTCGTGGCCGCGCGGGAGCAGCTCGGCGCCTGACACCGCCGACCGGCCGGTGACCTGAGAGAATCGATCCCATGATCGAGGCGCGGCGGCTGCACATCCTCCGTGCGGTGGCGGACCACCGTACGGTGACGGCGGCTGCCGCCGCGCTGTATCTCACCCCCTCGGCGGTCTCCCAGCAGCTCTCCGCACTGGAGCAGGAGACCGGCCACCGCCTGGTCGAGCGCGGCGCCAAAGGGGTCCGGCTGACTCCGGCCGGAGAGATCCTGCTCAGCCACACCAACGCCGTCCTCGCCCGGCTGGAGCGGGCCGAGGCCGAGCTGGCCGCCTACGGCTCCGGCCAGGCCGGCACGGTCACCGTCGCCTCGTTCGCCACCGGCATCGCCCTGGTCGTCGCACCGGCGGTGGCCGCCCTCGCCGGCTCCGCGCCCGGCATCCGCATCCGGGTGCAGGACGCCGAGGGCGACGCCAGCCTGCCGATGGTGCTGGACCGCCAGGTCGACGTGGCCGTCGCCGTCGAGTACCGGGGCGCCCCGCCCGCCGACGACCCGCGGCTGACCCACGTCCCGCTGTACGCCGAGCCGTTCGACGCGGTGGTGCCGGTCGCCCACCGGCTCACCGACGCACCGGAGGTGCCGCTGGCGGAGCTGGCCAAGGACCCGTGGATCGGCCCCTACCCCGGCAACCCCTGCCACGACGTGGTGGTTCTGGCCTGTGAGAACGCCGGGTTCCAGCCGCGTATGGAGCACTCCTCGGACGACTTCCGCGCGGTCGTGGCGCTCGCCTCGGCCGGCGCGGGCGTGGCCCTCGTCCCGCGCTCGGCGCTGCACGGCACGGACCTCACCGGGGTGGTCGTCCGCCCGGTCGACGGGGTCGCGCCCACCCGCCGGGTCTTCGCGGCCGTACGGCGGGGTGCGGAGGACCATCCGTTGATCCGCCCGGTGCTGGACGCACTGCGCGAGGCGGCCCGGGCGTGAGCCTTCCGTAACGCGCGCGTCTCATATCCGGGATAGCATCCCGCATATGAGAGAATCCATCGGGGTGCCGGACCTCGTGGATGCCCGGCTCGCCGCCCGTCTGGCCGAGCTGCGGGCCGAACACGGCTGGTCCCTGGGTGAGTTGGCGCAGCGCAGCGGAGTGAGCCGATCCACCCTGTCCCGTGCCGAACGGGCGGAGACCAGCCCCACCGCCGCCATCCTCAACCGTCTGTGCGCCGTCTACGGCCGGACCATGTCCCAGCTGCTCAGCGAGGTCGAGGCGGGGCCCGCGCCGCTCGTCCGGGCTGCCGAGCAGCCGGTCTGGGAGGACCGGGCCTCCGGCTTCGTCCGCCGGTCCGTCTCCCCGCCGCACGCGGGGCTGCGCGGCGAACTCGTCGAGGGCAGGCTCGCCGCGGGCGCCGCGATCGCCTACGACCGCCCGCCGGTGCCCGGCCTGGAACAGCACATCTGGGTGCTGGACGGCACGCTGGAGGTCACGGCACAGGACACCGGGCACCGCCTCGCTCCCGGCGACTGCCTGCGGTTGCGGGTGTGGGGGCCGACCCGGTTCCGCTGTCCCGGCCCCGCGCACGCCCGGTACGTGCTGGCGGTGGTGCTGCCGTGACCGTGAGCCGACTCGACGCGGAGAGCCTCACCGGCTGCCTGGAGGAGCTGGCCGACCTGCTGACCGACACGGTGGCCGGCGGCGCCTCGGTCGGCTTCCTCGCTCCGCTCGACCGCGCGGCGGCCGTCGCCTGGTGGCGGGAGCGAATTGCCGCCGTGGCCGCCGGGCGGCTCGCCGTGTGGGTGGCCCGCGACGGTGAACGGCTCATCGGCACCGTCGGCCTCGCCCTCCCCGGCAAGCCCAACAGCCGCCACCGCGCCGAGCTGGTCAAGCTGATGGTCCACCGGGACGCCCGCGGCCGGGGCCTCGGACGGCGCCTGCTGACCGCCGCCGAGCGGGCCGCCGCGGCGGACGGCATCACCCTGCTGCACCTGGACACCGAGGCCGGCAGTCCTGCCGAGCGCCTCTACCGCGGCGAAGGATGGACCCCGGCCGGCACGATCCCCGACTACGCGGCCGATCCGCGGGGGGTGCTGCGGCCGACGACGCTCTACTTCAAGCGGCTCGGCGGTGCACCCGCCGGCGACCGGGGGCGATCCGGGTGACTGTCAGTGGCTGCGGCTACGGTGCCTGCCATGCCGGACGCCGAAGACGTACGCCGTATCGCCCTGTCCCTGCCGGACACCACCGAGAAGATCGCCTGGAGCATGCCCACGTTCCGGGTCGCGGGGAAGATGTTCGCCACACTGCCCGAGGAGGAGACCTCCATCGCCGTGCGCTGCCCGAAGGAGGAGCGCGACGAACTGGTCCTCGCGGAGCCGGACAAGTTCTGGATCGCCGGTCACGAGGCGCAGTTCGCCTGGGTGCGGGCCCGGCTCGCCGCCCTGGAGGGTGAGGAGGAGCTGCGGGACATCCTCGCGGACTCCTGGCGGCAGGCCGCGCCGCCGAGCCTGCTGCAGGCCCACCCCCGGCTCGGGCTGCCACCCGCGGACTGAAAACCCTTCGGGCGTCGTCGGTCCCCCGTGACATGATCCGAGGGCGGCACCGGCCGCCGGGGCCGCGGGGGAGCCCCGGCCGCCGGGAACACCGCGGGGTCCGTACCAAGGCGGTCGGCCCGGAGGGGCGACGACCGCGCCGCCCGTCGTCCGCCCCGGAAAGCGGTGCGCGATCACCGGCCCGAGTGAGGTATGGTTTTCCTGCACGTTCGGCCAGGGAAACCCCAGGTCAGGCGGGCAACGGGACGTGGCGCAGCTTGGTAGCGCACTTGACTGGGGGTCAAGGGGTCGCAGGTTCAAATCCTGTCGTCCCGACTTGTGAAGCAGCAGGTCAGAGGTCATCCGGAGTACTCCGGATGACCTCTTGGCCGTTCCTGGGCTGCGTCCGGCTCATGGCGTCGCTCTCGCACCACCGCATCGCCGGTTCGGCGGACCGGCTCTCCCACCGGGCTAACGCGCGTGGTGAAAGGGGCAAAGTGGACATAGCGTCAGAATATGATGAAACGCCAGATCACCTGTCTCGCATGCACCGCGGTGGCCGTCGCATCCGGACTGGGCGCTGCCTCGCCCACCGCCGGGCCGACGACCCACCTGGTACAGCCCGGGGAATCGATCCAGAAGGCCGTTGACGCCGCGAAGCCGGGAGACACCGTGCTTCTCACCGCCGGCACCTACCGGGAGAGCGTCCTGGTGACCACATCCCGGCTGACCCTCCGCGGGGTGGGCCCCCGCACCGTGCTGGAACCAGGCCCCGCCGAGGCCGGGAACAGCTGCGCCCAGGCCGGGTCCGGAATCTGTGTGGAGGGGACGAAGGACCGCCCTGTCGAGGGCACCACCGTCGGCTTCCTGACCGTGTCCGGATTCGCCAAGGACGGTCTCCGGGCGACCCGGACCGACCGGCTGACCGTCCGGAGGGTCGTCGCCGAGAAGAACGGCGAGCGGGGTATCGCCCAGGAGCAGTCCGTTCGCGGTGTGTTCCGGCACAACGTCGCGCGGAACAACGGCGACGCCGGACTCTTCGTCGCCAACACCACCGAGGCAGAGGAAGGAGCCGCGGACAGCCAGGGGCTGGTGATCGAACACAACCACCTCCACGACAACCGGATCGGTGCCCTCGTCAGGCGCCTCAGGAACTTCACCGTCGAGAAGAACGTCATCAACGACAACTGCGCCGCGATGTTCGTCGTCGGCGACGAGAACCTGCCGCGGGCAGGTGCCGGCACCGTGCGCGGCAACATCGTGCAGCACAACAACAAGTTCTGCCCGGCGACCGCCCGACTGCCCTTCCTGCAGGGCATCGGTATCGTCCTGACCGGCTCCGAGGACATCGTGGTGACGGGGAACCAGGTCACGGAGAACCAGGGCACCTCCCCGATGTCGGGTGGCATCGTCCTCTACAAGAACTTCATGGGCGCCCTGAGCGAGCGGAACACAATCACCGGCAACGTGGTGCTGAGCAACGCCCCGGAGGACCTCGTCAACGTGGCCACCGGTGAGGGCAACACCTTCCAGGGCAATGAGTGCAGCGTCTCCCGGCCCGCGGGAATGTGCTGACCATGCCGACCCCCTTCCTCTCGGACCGACACAACGAAGGCGGCACATGACCACGACCGAAAGTCCTTCCTGCGCGCCGTCCATGCGGCTGCGGGAACTCGTGTTCGGGGCGGCGTACGCAGCCGCCGTACGCGCGGCCGCCCGCCTGGGCGTCGCCGACGCTCTGGGGGAGTCGTCCATGACCGCGGAGGAGCTCGCGGCCTCGGTCAAGACCGAGGCCGGGCCGCTGCGGCGGCTGCTGCGGGCACTCTCCTGCCACGGGGTCTTCGTCGAGAACCAGGACGGCACGTTCGCCCACACCGACATGTCCCGGCTGCTGCGCGAGGACGATCCGCAGAGTCTGCGCTACATCTCCCTGTGGTGCACCGAACCCTGGACCTGGGACGCATGGCCCCGGCTCGACGAGGCGGTGCGCACCGGCGACAACGTGGTCGAGGGCCTGTACGGCAAGGGGTTCTTCGACCACCTGCACGAGGACGCCCCGGAGTCCGCCGAGGTCTTCAACCGGGCCATGACGACGTCCAGCGAGCAGTCGGCGCGGGACGTCGCCGCGTCCCTCGACCTGTCGGGCAGCTCGTCCGTCGCGGACATCGGCGGCGGCCAGGGGCATGTGGTGGTGAGCCTGCTGGAGAAGTACCCGGCGATGCGCGGCGCCCTGCTCGATCTGCCGCACGTCGTGGAGAACGCCGACCCCCGGCTGTGCGGGGGCGGCGCGCTCGCGGACCGGACGCGGATCGTGCCCGGCGACTGCCGGGCCGCCGTCCCGGTCCGGGCCGATGTGTACATCATCAAGAACATCCTGGAATGGGACGACGACAGCACCCGCAGGGTGCTGCGGAACGTCACCGAGGCGGGCGGGCCCGGAACCCGGGTCGTGGTCATCGAGAACCTCGTCGACGACACTCCCTCGATGAGGTTCACCACTGCCATGGACCTGCTGCTCCTCCTCAACGTCGGAGGGGCGAAGCACACCATGCAGAGCATGACCGAGCGGCTGCGGGACGCGGGTCTGGTCATCGACGGGGTCCGCCCGGTCAACCCGTACCTGCACGCGTTCGACTGCACCGTCCCCGGATGACGGGAGGCGGACCGGCGGGGCCGCCCCCGCCGG
>NZ_JBAGKH010000018.1:0-119935 GCF_036689765.1 Streptomyces poriticola | reverse complement strand
TCGGGAGTTCGAGGACGACCTGGTGCTGTGCGTCAACAACTTCGCCCGGTTCGCCCAGCCCACCGAACTCGATCTGCGCGAGTTCGCCGGACGCCATCCGGTGGAGCTGTTCGGCGGGGTCCGTTTCCCGGCCATCGGCGAACTGCCGTACCTGCTGACCCTCGGGGGCCACGGCTTCTACTGGTTCCGGCTCACCCGAGTCGCATCCCGCATCGGCCACCGAGTGTGAGCGGCACAGGCCGAGGAAAGGACGCGTCACCATGCCGAAGACCGCATCCCTGCGCCCGAGACCGGCAGCACCGCCCGCCGACCCGATGGTGTCGCTGGGCGGGCTGCTGCGCGAGTGGCTGCCGCGGCAGCGCTGGTTCGCGGGCAAGGACCGGCCCGTCACCGACCTCGGGCTGCTGTCGACGACGGAGGTGTTCCCGGGATGTCTGCATCTGCTGGTCCAGACCGGGCACGGTCCGGTGCCCGCGCCCGGTGGCAGCCCCCCGGCCGGGGACTGCTACCAGCTGCTGCTCGGGGTCCGCGAGCGGCCGTCGCCGCGGCTGGGGCGTGCGCTCATCGGGCAGGCGCAGGAGGGGCCGCTGACGGGCCTGACGGTCTACGACGCGCTGCAGGACCCGCGGTCGGCCCAGCTGCTGCTGGAGCGGCTGCGGCACCCCGGCACCGCCGGCCCGCTGCGCTTCGAGTGCGACCCGCTGCGGCCGGTGCCGGCCGGTCTGGTACCCCGGCTGCTCGACGCGGAGCAGTCCAACACCTCGCTGGTGTACGGGGACGAGTTCATCCTGAAGCTCTTCCGGCGGATCCAGCCCGGGGTCAACCCGGACCTGGAGGTGACCAGTGCGCTGGCCCGGCAGGGATGCAGCCGGGTGCCCACGCCGGTGGCCTGGTTCCGGACCACCCACCCCTACGGGGCGACGCTCGGTGTGCTGCAGCCGTTCCTGCACGGCGCCTCCGACGGCTGGACGCTCGCCCTCGATGCGCTGTCCGCCGGGGACGACTTCACCGCACAGGCCCGCGAACTGGGCCGGGCCACGGCGGATGTGCACCTGGCGCTGGCGTCGGCCTTCCCGGCCGGCACGCCGGGCGAGAACGGGCAGACGGCGACCGGGATGGCCGAGCGGCTGACCTCGGCGGCGCACTGTGTACCGGCACTGCGGCCCTTCGTGCCCGGTCTGCGCTCCGCGTTCGCCGCGCTGGCGACCTGTGACGCCGGGCCGCCGGCCCAGCGCATCCACGGGGACCTGCACCTGGGGCAGGTGCTGCGGGCCGGGCGGGACTGGTTCGTGATCGACTTCGAGGGCGAGCCGTCCCGGCCGCTCGCCGAGCGCCGCAGCGACCACTCCCCGGTGCGGGACATCGCCGGCATGCTGCGCTCCTTCGACTACGCGGCCCGGCAGCGCCGCCCGTGGCGGCCGGAGTGGGCGCGCCGCTGCCGCGAGGCCTACTGCGCGGGCTACGCGGCCCGGGCCGGCTGGGACCCGCGCAAGAAGCACGGCCTGCTGCGTGCCTACGAGACGGACCGCGCCGTGTACGAGGTGCTGTACGAGGCCCGGCACCGACCCGACTGGCTTCCCGTACCCATGGCGGCGATCGAACGACTCGCCGTGAGAGGAGACTGACACCGTGGCCCTCCGCGACACCTCGCTCCCCGAGCCGTCGGGTCCCGTTCCGACCGCCACCGCCACCGGCCCGGCAGGGACCGCCCCGCCGCTGGACCCCGACGACCGGGGCCGCCTGCTGGCGGGCTCCCACCACGATCCGCACGCGCTGCTGGGCGCCCACCCGGTGCCCGGCGGGATCGCGTTCCGGACGCTGCGGCCCTTCGCCCGCTCGGTGAGCGTGGTGGTCGACGGTGAGCGGCACGCCCTCGTCTCGGAGGGGGGCGGTCTGTTCTCCGGCGTGCTCCCGCTCGCGGCGATCCCCGAGTACACCCTGCTGGTGGCGTACGGGGGCGATGCGCAGGAGGTGCACGACCCGTACCGGTTCGTGCCCGCCCTGGGCGAGTTCGACCTGCATCTGATCCGGGAGGGCCGGCACGAGCAGCTGTGGCAGGCGCTCGGGGCCGAGCCGATGACCCATCAGGGCGTGCCGGGCACCCGGTTCACGGTGTGGGCGCCGAACGCGCGCGGGGTGCGCCTCGCCGCGGACTTCACCTACTGGGACGGCACGGCCTTCCCGATGCGCTCCCTGGGGGCGTCCGGGGTGTGGGAGCTGTTCCTGCCCGGCGTCGGCGAGGGCACCGCGTACAAGTTCGAGATCACCTCCCAGTACGGACACCGGTTCCTCAAGGCCGACCCGATGGCCCGCCGCGCCGAGGAGCCGCCGAACACCGCCTCGGTGGTGACCGCGTCGCACCACGACTGGGACGACGCGGAGTGGATGCGGCACCGCGCCGACACGCCGGTGCACGAGGCGCCGTTCTCCGTGTACGAGGTCCATCTGCCCTCCTGGCGGCCTGGACTGACGTACCGCGAGCTCGCCGAGCAGCTGCCCGCCTACGTCAGGGACCTGGGCTTCACCCATGTCGAGCTGATGCCGGTCGCGGAGCATCCGTTCGGCCCGTCCTGGGGCTACCAGGTGACGTCGTACTACGCGCCGACCGCGCGGCTCGGCTCCCCGGACGACTTCAAGTACCTGGTCGACGCCCTGCACCGGGCGGGCATCGGCGTGATCATGGACTGGGTGCCGGCGCACTTCCCCAAGGACGACTGGGCGCTGGCCCGGTTCGACGGCGACCCGCTGTACGAACCCGGGGACGCGCGGCGGGCGGAGCACCCGGACTGGGGGACGTACACGTTCGACTTCGCCCGCACCGAGGTGCGCAACTTCCTGGTGGCCAACGCCGTGTACTGGTGCCAGGAGTTCCACATCGACGGGCTGCGGGTGGACGCGGTGGCCTCGATGCTGTACCTGGACTACTCGCGCGACTCCGGCCAGTGGGAGCCCAATGTCCACGGCGGCCGGGAGGACCTGGCGGCGATGGCGTTCCTGCAGGAGATGAACGCCACCGTCTACCGCCGGTGCCCCGGTGTGGTGACGATCGCCGAGGAGTCCACGGCGTGGGGCGGGGTGACCCGGCCCACCGACACCGGCGGCCTCGGGTTCGGGCTGAAGTGGAACATGGGCTGGATGCACGACTCGCTGGAGTACATGGCCCACGAGCCGGTCCACCGCAAGTACCACCACCACGAGATGACGTTCTCGATGGTGTACGCCTACAGCGAGAACTACGTGCTGCCGATCTCGCACGACGAGGTGGTGCACGGCAAGCAGGCCCTGGTGTCGAAGATGCCCGGCGACTGGTGGCAGCGGCGCGCCGACCACCGCGCCTACCTGGGCTTCATGTGGGCCCACCCGGGCAAGAAGCTGCTGTTCATGGGCCAGGAGTTCGCCCAGGGCGCGGAGTGGTCCGAGCAGCAGGGGCCCGAGTGGTGGCTGCTCGACGACGGCTACCACTCGGCGGGCGACCACCGCGGGATCCGGGACCTGGTGCGCGATCTGAACACCCGCTACCGGGCGACGCCCGCCCTGTGGCAGCGGGACACCGACCCGGGCGGGTTCCGGTGGGTGGCCGTGGACGCCGCCGACGACAACGTCTTCGCGTTCCTGCGCTACGACGCGGAAGGCACCCCGCTGCTGGCGGTGTCGAACTTCTCGCCCGTGGTCCGCCACGACTACCGGCTCGCTGCCGGCGAGGACGTCGCCGCCTGGCAGGAGGTCCTCAACACGGACGCGACGCGGTACGGCGGAAGCGGGGTGAGCGAGCCGGGGTCCGTCGAACCGGAGGACGGCTGCATCCGGCTCACGCTGCCGCCGCTGGCCACGGTGTGGCTGGTGCCGTCCGGCCGGTGAGACCCCGCGGCGCGCGCCGCACCCGATGACGGCCGTGGACGGACCCGGTGCCTGGCGCCGCCGGCGCTGCGCCCCGGGTTGCCTGTTCGCCCGATGGCGGCCGCCGGGCCCGGCGGCCGACCCCTACCCCGAACCGCATGCCGCCAAGTGTGGACACCGAGGGTGAGGCACCGAGCAGGAGGGTCACGGCGTCCGCGACCGGGACGGACGCGGCGGTGGCGCCGTTCCCCGCCGGCCGGCCCTGAGCCGGCCGCGACGGACACCGGTGGCGGTGGCCGGCAGCCGCCCCCCGCACGGATCCCGGCCAGCGGCCTCCCGCCCGGCCGACGCCTCGTCGGCCGGCACGGCAGCGGCGCCCTGCCCGGCCGGGAGCCCGGCGGGCCGGTCACACGATCAGGGCCAGCGCGAAGGCGAGCAGACCGACGGCGACCAGCACCGCCAAGGCGATGATCAACGTCAGCGGCGCCCCGGCCCGGCCCGCGGGCGGATGGTGGTCCTCCCGCGGGCCTGCCCCGGGCAGACCGCTCGCCGCGGGCGGGGTCTCGCCGGGCGGCACTCCACCGCCGGGTTCCAGCCCGGAGGTGCGTTCGGGTTCGGGGTCGGGATTCGGGTCGCTCATGGCTTCCGGGTCCCCCGATCCCGCCGAGATCATCGACGGAGGAACAGCAGATCATCGATGCTGGAACAGTTCTGCCGTCCCCGCCCCGGGACACCGTCTCCTCGGCTACATTCGAGCCCGCCGCCGATGACGGTGCTCATCGGTCCCGTCACACCCCGTACACATCAGGAGCAGCGCATGCGCGACGTAGCCCTCGCTCCCGCGGCCCCGCCGCCCCTGACCGGTGGGCTCGCCGACAGTCTCTTCGACACGGCGGCCCGCAACCCGACGCTGCCGATGCTCGCCCGCCGCGAGAGCGCGTCGGCCGCCGTCTGGCAGGAGGTGACGGCCGTCGAGGTCCGCGACCAGGTGAGCGATCTGGCCCGGGGGCTGATAGCGGTGGGAATCACACCGGGCGAGCGCGTCGCGATCATGGCCCGCACCCGGTACGAGTGGACGGTGCTCAGCCATGCCCTGTGGGCGGTGGGCGCCGAGGTGGTGCCCGTCTACCCGACCTCCTCGCGCGAGCAGGTCGAGTGGATCCTGCGGGACTCCGGCTGTGCGGCCGTGATCGTCGAGGACGAGCAGAGCGTGATGACCGTCGGCTCGGTGTGCGCGGCGCTCCCGGCGCTGCGGCACGTCTGGCAGCTGGACGCGGGCGCGCTGCACGAGCTGGCGGTCCGCGGGGAGGCGGTCCCGCCGGCCGCCGTCGACTCGATGCGCCGCCTCGTGCTGCCGGATGCCACCGCGGTCGTCGCCTACACCTCCGGCACCTCCGGACGCCCCCTGGGCTGCGCCCTGAGCCACCGCGGCCTGGCCGGCGTCTGCGACACGCTGCTGGCCGGCTGGGGGCACACCGCGGCGGCGCCGGGCGAGCAGGGCGCGGTCCTGGCCTTTCTGCCGTTCTCCCATGTGTACGGGCTGATGATCCAGGGGCTGTGCATCCGCGGCGGGGTGCTGATGGCGCACGAGCCGGAGATCACCGAGGAGGCGCTGATCTCGGCGCTGCGCACCTTCCGCCCGACCTACTTCTACGCCGTTCCCTCACTGCTGGAGAAGATCTACAAGAACTTCCTGCGTGCGGCGCAGCAGTCGGGCCGGGGCGGGCTGTTCGAGCGGGCCGCCGACACCGCCCGGGACTTCGCCGCGGCCACGGAACGGCAGCGGCTCACGGGTGGCGCGGGGCCCGGGTTCGACCTGCGGCTGCAGCACGCCCTGTACGAGCGGACGGTGTACCGGCGGCTGCGGGCCGCGCTGGGCGGCCGGGTGCGCCGGGCGACCTGCGGCGGATCCACGCTGAGCCGTGAGCTGTCGCTGTTCTACGAGGGCATCGGCATCTACGTGCACGACGGCTACGGGCTGACGGAGACCAGCGGCGGGGTGACGATGCAGCCACTGGGCCGGGAGAAGTCCGGCACCGTGGGGCAGCCGCTGCCCGGCACGGAGGTCCGGGTGGCCGACGACGGGGAGATCCTGCTGCGCGGTCCTTCGGTGTTCCAGGGGTACGTGGGCGACGAGGCCGCCACCCGTGCGACGCTGCGCGACGGCTGGCTGGCCACCGGGGACCTCGGGCAACTGGACGACGAGGGCTATCTGACGATCACCGGCCGCAAGAAGGACGTGATCGTCACCAGCAGCGGCAAGAGCGTCGCCCCGGCCGCCCTGGAGCAGCGGCTGCGGATGCATCCGCTGGTCCACCAGGCGGTGCTGGTGGGCGACAACCGGCCGTGCGTGGGGGCGCTGATCACCCTGGACCCGGATTTCCTGGTCCACTGGCGGGCGGCGCTGGCGTTGCCCGGGGACGCCCCGATGCGCGAGGCACGCGAGGAGAACGCGCTGCGCGAGGAGGTCGCGCGGGCGGTGGCCGCCGCCAACAGCACGGTGTCGCGGGCGGAGTCCATCCGGGTGTTCCGTATCCTGCCGCGGCCCTTCGACGTGGCGGGCGGACTGCTGACCCCGTCGATGAAGCTGCGCCGCGACGAGATCGTGCGCACCTACGCCGCCGAGATCGACGCGATGTACGAGGCACGGTCGCGCCGCCCGCAGCGGACCCTGCCGGACGAGACCGCGGGCTGGGACGACGCGGACAACGTGTTCTTCCGGTGACCGGCGCACCCGGCCGAGTACGGGCGCGTAGGGTGCCCCGGTACGGGAACTTGCAGACCCGAGGGGGCACGGCACTGGACGACAGCCCGGCCGCCGGCCGGGCCGAGCCGGGAAGGCGAGATGGCAGCCGAGTCGCGTTGGAACAGGACACCGGCTCCCGAGGGGATCACGGACCGCACCGCCGGTTTCGCCGGGGAGCTGCACCATGTGACCGGTGCGCGGCTGGTCGCGGAGGATTTTCTGTACGATCTCGCGCGGGTCGCGCCGCCGGCCGCCCCCGAGCACTGGGACGACATTCTGCTGGTGGTCACGGAACTGGCGGCCAACGCGGTGCAGTATGCGCCCGGCCCGTTCGAGCTGCAGCTGCGCCGCACCTTCGACGGTGTGCACGTGGTGCTGCACGACACCAGCTCCGTCCCGCCCGAACCGCGTCCCTTCCGTCCCAGCAGCGGCGGGGGCGGCGTCGGCTGGCATCTGATCCACACGCTGTGCGACCAGGTCAGCGTCGTCACCGACGAGCACGGCAAGGACATCCACGTCTTCCTGCCCTGGTGAGCCCGGCCGCCGCGGCGGCGGCCGGGCTCGTGCCTCAGGGCGCGGAGCCGCCCGCGGGCGGCAGCCGGTCGTAGTAGTCGCCGACCGCCGTCAGATACTCCCGGTCCATCGTCTCGCTGTCGGTGCGGAACCGGGGCGCGGCCTTGATCTGGGCCTTGGTGCAGGACACCGTGACCCGCCGGTCCTGCGGGTCGATGCCGGTGACGATCCCGACCGGCACGAGCACGCTGCGCCCGAAGACCCAGGCACCGCTGTCGACGACCAGATGACGCATGCCGAAGTGGTCGGCCTGGCGGTCCACATGGCCGACGGTGCCGTCGGCCGCGACGACCGTGCAGCCGGTCAGGTCCTGCCCCTCGGCATGACCGCTGTCCGGCGCGTACGTCCAGATACTGTCGCTCGGCACGCTGCTCCTTCCCTCCCGGGTGGGTGACGGGTCCCGGTCCGGCGTGCACCGGTGTGCGACGCCGGTCCCACAAGCAGCAATTACCCTGCCCGCGCACCGGCATTCGGCGGCTCCCCGGGGGTGCCGGGCGGCGACGGGCGGTCCCAGCGTACGCCGGGCTGCCGCTCTCGACTGGCGGAACCTCCGGCAGCACGATGGGATCGATGAGGTGCGAGGCACCGGCCCGGGGGCAGGCGCATGGCGTTCGAGGCAGACCGCCGGGAGCCGCAGAAAGGGATGAGCACCGTGACACGACCCAGGATCCTGGTGGTCGGCGCAGGTTTCGCCGGCGTGGAGTGCGTCCGCCGTCTGGAGCGGCAGCTGTCTCCGTACGAGGCGGACATCACGCTGGTGACGCCGCTCGCCTACCAGCTCTACCTGCCGCTGCTGCCCCAGGTCGCCTCCGGTGTGCTGACGCCCCAGTCGATCGCGCTGTCGCTGCGCCGCAGCCGGAAGTACCGCACCCGGATCATCCCGGGCGGCGCGATCGGCGTGGATCTGAAGGCGAAGGTGTGTGTGGTCCGCACCATCACCGACCGGATCGTCGAGGAGCCCTACGACTACATCGTGCTCGCCCCGGGCAGCGTCACCCGCACTTTCGACATCCCGGGTCTCACCGATCACGCCTACGGCATGAAGACCCTGGCCGAGGCGGCCTACATCCGCGACCACGTCATCTCCCAGCTGGACCTGGCGGACGCCAGCCAGGACCCCGCCGAGCGCGCCTCCCGTCTGCAGTTCGTGGTGGTGGGCGGCGGCTATGCGGGCACCGAGACCGCCGCCTGTCTGCAGCGGCTCACTCATGCCGCGGTGAAGCGCTATCCGCGGCTGGACCCCCGGCTGATCAAGTGGCATCTGATCGACATCGCGCCGAAGCTGATGCCGGAGCTGGGCGAGAAGCTGGGCCGCAGCGCCCAGGACATCCTGCGCCGGCGCGGTATCGAGATCTCCCTGGGTGTCTCCATCGAGAAGGCCGGTGCGGAGGAGGTCACCTTCACCGACGGCCGCGTGGTGCCCACCCGCACGCTGATCTGGACCGCCGGGGTGGTGGCCAGCCCGCTGATCGCCACGCTCGGTGCGGAGACGGTCCGGGGACGGCTGGCGGTCACCTCGGAGCTGACCGTGCCCGGCCGAGACGGGGTGTTCGCGCTGGGCGACTCGGCCGCGGTGCCCGATCTGGCGAAGGGCCCGGAGGATGCCGTCTGCCCGCCGACCGCACAGCACGCCATGCGGCAGGGCAGGGTCGCCGCCGACAACATCATCGCCACGGTGCGCAACCAGCCGATGCGACCGTACGTCCACAAGGATCTGGGACTGGTCGTCGACCTGGGCGGGGCGGACGCGGTCTCCAAGCCGCTCGGGGTGGAGCTGCACGGCCTGCCCGCCCAGGCGGTGGCGCGCGGCTACCACTGGTCGGCGCTGCGCACCGGCGTGGCCAAGGCCCGGGTGATGACCAACTGGCTGCTGAACGCGGTGGCCGGGGACGATTTCGTGCGGACCGGCTTCCAGGCGCGCAAGCCCGCCCGGCTGAAGGACTTCGAGTTCACCAACGCGTATATGACGCCCGAACAGGTGCGGGCGCATGTGGAGGGGTCCGGTCCGTCCGCGCCGTGACCCGGCCGCGGCGCTCCGCCCGCGCCGTGACATGCTGAGAAGCGGATCTCTGCGGCGGACGGAGCGGCGGACGGAAGTGAGTGCGGCGGCGTGAGGGCAGGCAGACGCTCGGGGCGGACCCGGCTGCGGGACCGCGTCGCCGCGTCGGATCCGGGGCTGCTGCGGCTGATCGCCGGGCTGCGGACGGTAGGCGCCATCGCGCTGGCCCTGGCCGTGCTGGCGCCGTTCGGCGTCGATGTCTCCCTGCTGGTGGCGGGCGCCATGACGGCGATGGCATCGACGTTCGCCATCCGGGAGAAGCAGCGCGGCGCCCAGGCGGTCACGCTGGCGCTGGGCCTGCCGGTGGCGCTGGTCTCGGTGACGCTGGGCGCGCTGCTGTCCTCGCGCGTCGTCGCCGGTGACCTCTTCTTCGTCGTCCTGATCTTCTGCGCCGTCTACGGCCGCCGGTTCGGCGACCGCGGCACCGCGCTGGGGCTGATCGGCTTTCAGGTCTACTTCGTGTCCCTGTTCGTCGGTGCCACCGTCGCTGAGCTGCCGGGTCTGTGCGCGGCCGTCACGGTCGCGGTCGCCTGCAGTGCCGTGGTGCGCTTCGGGATCGTGCCGGCGACCCCCGCGGGCGTGCTGCAGCGGCTGCGGCAGGCGTTCCGGGCCCGGCTGGCGCAGCTGATCCAGGCACAGACCGATCTGCTGGACGCCGGGGCGGACGACATCGACAAGGCGCTCGAGGACGTGCGCGACGGCACCGCGCGGCTCCACGAGACGGCCCTGATGATCCAGTCCCGGCTGGAGGAGGGCACCCCCGACGCGCCCACGGCGCGGCTGGTGCAGCGGCGCATCGCGGACGCCGAGATCGCCGCGGAGCGGCTGGGCCTGCTGCTGCTGTCCGCGCGCAGCGCCGAGCGCGCGGACACCCTGACGCTGCATCTGCCGGGCGCTCCGGCCCCGTCGGTGGCCCGGCTGCCCGGGCCGGACGAGGCGACGGCCCTGCTGCGCCGTGACCTCGGCGCGCTGCGGGCGCTGGTGCTGGTGCCGCCGGCCCAGGCGCGCGGGACGGCGCTGTCCCAGCTGCGCAACCGGCTGCTCGGCTACCGCGACGAGGAGAACCTGCCGGCGGCCACGCCGGCCGTGCAGGACGTCTTCCGCGGCGTCGGCGAGGCCGCCCGCGCGGTCATGGGGCTGCGGATCGCGCTGGACGGCCCGGAGGACGAGTCGGACGACTCCCCCGCCACCGCGCGCTCTCGCGAGGAGATGGACGCCGAGGACGCGGCGATCGACGCCGAGGAGAGCACGCCCGAGGAGGAGCCGACCGGGCTGCAGCGGCCCACCACGCGGGCCGCGGTGCAGGTGACGGTCGGCTCGTCGCTGGCGATCGTCGGCGGTGAGCTGCTGTCCGCGCAGCGCTGGTACTGGGCGGTGCTGGCCTGCTGGATCGTTTTCCTGAACACGGCGTCCACCGGGGAGATCCTGGTGAAGGGCTACCGACGGGTACTGGGCACGCTGTTCGGGGTGGTGGCGGGCATCGCGCTGGCGGGCCTGGTCGGCAACCGGACCTGGCTGGCGTTCGCGCTGGTCATGCTGTTCATCTTCGCGATGTTCTACACGGCACCGCTGTCGTACACCCTGATGTCGTTCTTCGTCACCGCGATGCTGGGGCTGCTCTACACCCTGCTGCACACCTACAGCATGTCGGTGCTGCTGCTCCGGGTGGAGGAGACCGCGCTGGGTGCGGCGTGCGGGATCGTCGCGGCGGCGCTGGTGCTGCCGGTGCGCACCGACCGCCGGACCAACGAGCTGCTGGTGACGGTGCTGGAGCGGCTCGCCGACGTCACCGAGGGCGCGGTGGACCAGCTCAGCGGCGGCCCGGCGGCGGACCTGCTGGACCGGGCCCGGGACCTGGACCAGGCGCTGGGCGATCTGCGGGCGGCGACACAGCCGCTGACCCATCCGATCACTCCGCTGCGGACCCGGCGCGACACCGCCCGCTACGTGGTGGCGCTGCTGGAGACCTGCGCCTATCACGCGCGTTCGCTGGCGGCGACGGCCGAGCTGCTGCCCGCCCATCCGTCGATCGCGGCGGATCCGCGGCTGCGCGGGGCGGTGCGGCGCACGGTGCGCAACATCGGGGCGATCGCGGCGCGTGTCGCGGACGAGGACGCCCGCACGGAGGCGGAGACCGGGCCGAGCATCGCCTCGCTGCTGCAGCCGGACGCGGAGGGCACCCCGCGGTACGGCAGGATCACCGGCCGGGTGCTGCGGCATCTGGAGCGCCTGGACGAGGCGGTGGTCGGTCTCGCCAGGCCGCTACGGGTGCCGGTGACGGCGCCGCGGCGCTGACGGGCCCCGGGCGGGCGGCTCAGAAGTCGGTGGGCAGGCCGCTGACCTCGGCGATGCCGCGCAGCTCCGCGTTCTGCCGGTGCCGTTCCCGGAGGTAGTCGGCGATGGCGTCGAGCCGGGCCGGGTCGGACGCGGTGACCGCGTCGGTGACGACTCTGACCGGTCCGGTCTCGTCGGTGCTGATCTCGACGACCTCGTTGTCCAGCCGTCCGGTGACGGCGGTGGCGATGACGAGGGCGGCCTCGTCGCGGACCTCCTGGGGCAGCGCGTCGGCTTCGTGGCCGTCCAGGGAGAAGTCGATGGTGGGCAGCTGGTCCTCGTCGATGGCCCGCAGGACGGGTTCCACCACCCTGAGCAGCAGCCGGTAGTCCTCGGTGTCCATGCGGATGCGCAGGAGGTCGAGGTAGACGTCCACGGGACGGCCGTCCGGCGGGATCTCGTGTTCGTTCATCCTGGCCGTGTTCCCCTCCCTGTGCGGTTCAGGCCCGGTCCGTGGCGCGGCGGCAGGGGCGGGACCCCAGGGCCTCGTCGCGCACCCGGGCGCAGCTGCGGTTGATCAGGCGGGAGACGTGCATCTGGGAGATGCCCAGCCGGTCGGCTATCCGGCTCTGGGTCATGTCCTCGAAGAACCGCATGTAGAGGATGGCGCGCTCGCGCTCGGGCAGCCGGCGCAGGCCCTCCTTGGCGGACTCGCGGTCGACGACGACGTCGTAGGAGGTGTCCGTGGCGCCGAGAGTGTCGGCGAGGCTGTAGCCGTCGTCGCCGGTGGACAGCTCGGCGTCCAGGGACAGGGTGCTGAAGCTCTCCAGTGCCTCCATCCCGGCGGCGACCTCGTCCTCGGTGAGCCCGGTGTGCGCGGCGATGTCGGCGACGGTGGGTTCGGGGCTGCCCGGGTTCTGGGTCAGCTCGCGGCGTGCCACCCGTACCTTGTTGCGCAGTTCCTGTACCCGGCGGGGCACCCGCAGCGCCCACATCCGGTCCCGGAAGTGCCGCTTGACCTCGCCGGTGATGGTGGGCACCGCGTAGCTCTCGAAGGCGCCCCGCTCCGGGTCGAACCGGTCGACGGCCTTCACCAGCCCCAGCGCCGCCACCTGGCGCAGATCCTCGACGGACTCCCCGCGGTCGCGGAACCGTCCGGCGATGCGGTGGGCCATGGGCAGCCAGGCGGTGACCAGTTCGTCGCGGACGGCGTCGTGCTCGGGTCCGTCCCGGAGCACCGCGAGCCGGGCGAACAGAGCCGTGGTGTCCGGGGCGTCGTCGTGCCGTCGCCGGGCGGGCCGGGCGGTCTCGGGGTGGGCAGGGGTCGGTTCGGGTGCGGCGGGACGGGTTGCGGGCGTGTCGATGAGCATGCGGACTCGCTCCTGAACTCTGTTTCAGGGACTCTCCGCGGGAACGGGGCCGGCCGGACGGCCTGGAGGGGCCCGGGGCAGCCGTGACGCTCCCGCTGCTGCGCCTCCGGTCCGAAGCACGAAACTGCGACTGCCCCTCGCTCGGGGGGACAAACTCCGCTTCTCTCCGCTTCTCCGAAAGAATTCGAGCGGTACCACCACGGTGCTGCGCCTCGGGCAGGACGGCAACTCGGGGAGGGGTTGCGCGCCGTGGGACGGCCGAGGGCGGGTACGCGGACTGCATGACCGATGTGGTGGACTCCGACGAACTGCTGCGGCGGATGCAGCGGGCGCGTGCCTGCGCCGTCCGGGAGGCGCGGGCCTGGCGGGCCCGCCGGGACGAACTGCGGGCCACGGACCCTGCGGGATCCGGAGAGGCGGCGGTGCGGACGGTGGCCTTCGAGGCCGTGGTGCGGGTGCTGGACGAGGTGCTGACCCCGGGCCGGCACCGGTCCGCGGAGTGAGACGGGTCACGCGACGCCGTTCCGGTTTCACGGCGGAGCCCTAGATGGTTTAGCGTTCATCCATACGTGGTGGCGGGGTCGACCGCAGCCGTCCTCCGTGCACCACCCTTGACAGCCCTGGCTGGCTTCCCCCGTCCAGCCAGGGCTCCTTCATGCCCGCGGGTGTGCCGGGCGGGACGTGTGCGGCGGGTGCGGCGGTCCGGTCGCCGGGTTCGCGCCACCGGCACGGAATCTCCGCCGGATCCGCCGTCCTCCGAGGTGCCCAGGGCGGCGGCAGCGGCTGAAATGGGCGTAGGGAAAGCCCCGGGACCGGACTGTCGGCGAGGAGCTCCGCGTCATGACCAAAGCGATCAAGCTGCTGACCGCCCTGCCACCGCCCCAGCGCGAGCGACTGATGGCGCTCGCCCGGGAGGTGGCGTTCGCCGAGGACGTCCGCATCTTCGAGGCGGGAGAGAGCGCCGACCGGTTCTGGGTGATCCGTTCCGGTGCGGTCTCCCTCACCCAGCGCGTGTCGTCCCTGCAGCGGGTGACGGTCGCCAGTCTCGGCGCGGGCGATCTGCTGGGCTGGTCCTGGCTCTTCCCGCCGCACCAGTGGGACTTCGGGGCGGAGGCGTTCAGCCCGGTGCGCGCCTACGAGTTCGACGCGCAGGCGGTGCTCGCGCTGTGCGAGGAGGACCCGGCGCTCGGACTGGTACTGGTGCGCTCGGTCGCGGAGATCCTCGCCCACCGGCTGGAGACCACCCGGGGCAGGCTCATGGAGCAGTACACGGTGCACCGGCGCGGGCCGGTGTGAGGCACCTGCCGGGGTGAGGCGCGGGCCGCCCCCCGGTGCGAGGGGCCGGTTCAGGCTCCCGCGATCAGGGTGAGACCCAGAACGATCATGGTCGTGGCGACCAGGGCGTCGAGCAGCCGCCAGGCGGCGGGCCGGGACAGGAACCGCCCGAGGAACCGCGCGCCGAACCCGAGCGCGGCGAACCAGCACAGGCTGGCCAGCACCGCGCCCAGACCGAACGTCCAGCGCAGTTCCCCGCGGTCGGCGGCCACGGAGCCCAGCAGGAACACGGTGTCCAGGTAGACGTGCGGGTTGAGCCAGGTCAGCGCCAGACAGGTGAGCACCGCCCGCCGCCGGGACCCCGCGGCGTCACCGTCCGCGGTCAGCGCGCCGCCGGGCCGCAGCACCCGGCGCGCGGCCAGCGCACCGTATCCCAGCAGGAACGCCCCGCCGACCCAGCCGACCACGGTCAGCGCCTCCGGCCAGGCCACCACCACCGCGCCGACCCCTGCGACACCCAGCGCGATCAGCGCGGCGTCGGACAGGGCGCAGATGCCGACCACCGCGAGGACGGCGTCACGGCGGAGCCCCTGACGCAGGACGAAGGCGTTCTGGGCGCCGATGGCGACGATGAGCGAGAGGCCGGTGCCGAATCCGGCCGCCGCGGCGGTGAGGGCGTTGGTCATGGCCCCGACGCTAGGCCGGACGATCACCTGACGTACAGCTAAAGATTCTTACGTATCCTTAGCTGCTGTGATGAGGACGGGCTTGGCGGAGCTTCCGCTGGATCAGGTGCGCACCCTGCTGGCAGTGGTCGACGAGGGCACCTTCGACGCTGCGGCGGCCGTGCTGCATGTGACGCCGTCGGCGGTGAGCCAGCGCATGAAGGCGCTGGAGCAGCGCACGGGGCGGGTGCTGCTGCTGCGCACCAAGCCGGTGCGACCGACCGAGTCCGGCGCGGTGCTGGTGCGGCTGGCCCGGCAGCTGGCGCGGCTGGAGCGGGACGCGCAGGCCGAGCTGGGGCTGAGCGGGGCGGCCGGGGGGCCGACCCGGGTATCGGTGGCGGTGAACGCGGACTCGCTGGCCACCTGGTTCCCGGCCGCACTCACCCGGGTGCCGCAGCAGCCGCCGCTCTGCTTCGAGCTGCGCCGCGAGGACGAGGACCACACCGCGGCGCTGCTGCGGGAGGGCACGGTGATGGCGGCGGTGACCTCGTCACCGGACCCGGTGCCGGGTTGCTCGGTGCGGGCGCTGGGCCGCATGCGCTACTTCCCGGTGGCCGCCCCCGGCTTCGCCGACCGGTTTCCGGCCGGCTCGCTGCCCGAGCTGCTCGCCGGGGCACCGGTGGTGGCCTTCGACCGGCGCGACGACTTCCAGGACGGTTTCGTCCGGCAGCTCGGCGGGGGGCACGGCGCGGCGAGTGCGGCGCGCCACCTGGTGCCCACGTCGGAGGGGTTCGTCGAGGCGGTCGCCGCCGGCCTGGGCTGGGGCATGGTGCCCGAGCAGCAGGCCGGCCCGCTGCTCCGCTCCGGGCGGCTCGTCGGTCTCGCCCCGGACCTCCCGGTCGACGTGCCCCTCCACTGGCAGCAGTGGCGGCTGGACTCACCGGCGCTCTCGGCGGTCGCCGAGGCGGTGGCGGGGGTGGCGGCCGAGGCGCTGCGCCGCTGACCCCCCGGGCCGGGAATTGACCGCCGGCCGGCGGTTTCCCAGGGGCACCGGCGGGTGACCCTGGCGGGTGAGACATCCCCGAGGACGCGAGACCGCGTGGAGCACAGGTGAGCTTCATGGACGACCGGCGGGAGCGGGCCACGGGCCGCTCCGCGGACCCCGATCGGTTCCTCCCCGTCGGCGGCGCCGGCCCGGCCCTGCTGCGGACCGGGCGGGCCAGGGCGGTCCGCCGCCGCCCGGGCGGATGACCCGGCACGGCGGCGGTGCCGGGACCATCCGGGTGCGCCGTGTCTACGACCCGCCGGAACCGGACGACGGGGTCCGGGTCCTGGTGGACCGGCTGTGGCCGCGCGGGCTGGCGAAGGACGCGGCGCAGGTCGACCACTGGCCCAAGGCGATCACCCCGTCGACGGGTCTGCGCCGCTGGTACCACGCGGGCGAGGGCTCCTTCCGGGAGTTCGCCGCGCGCTACGCGGCCGAGCTGGACGCTCCGGAGGCGGCGGACGCGCTCGACGAGGTGCGGGAGCTGGTCCGCCGGGGCCCGGTGACCCTGCTGACCGCGTCGCGGTCCCCCGCCGCCGGCCATGCCGCGGTGCTGGCCCGCCTCCTCGGCGCCGAATGAGCAGCAGGCGGGCCGCCCCGTGCGGTCAGCCGGTCTGCCGGGCCGCGGCCCGGCCTGCCGCACGGCCGGAGAACAGACAGCCGCCGAGGAAGGTGCCCTCCAGGGCGTTGTAGCCGTGCACACCGCCCCCGCCGAACCCGGCCACCTCCCCGGCGGCGTACAGGCCCTCCACCGGGGTGCCGCCGGCGCCCAGGGCGCGGGAGTCCAGGTCGGTCTGGATGCCGCCGAGGGTCTTGCGGGTGAGCACATGCAGCTTGACGCCGATGAGGGGCCCGGCGGCGGGGTCGAGGATGCGGTGCGGGGCGGCGACCCGGCCGAGGCGGTCGCCGATGTAGCGCCGGGCGTTGCGGATGCCCTGGACCTGGGCGTCCTTGCTGTAGGGGTTGGCCATCTGGGTGTCGCGGGCCTCGATCTGGCGCCGGACCCCGGCGGCGTCGAGGAGCGGCTTGCCGGTCAGCGCGTTCATCTTCTCCACCAGCTGCTCCAGGTCGGGCGCGGTCACGAAGTCCGCACCCTTGCGCAGGAAGGCCTCCACCGGGGCGGGCGCGCCCTTGCCGAGGATCCGCTCGCGCAGGAAGGCCTTGCGGTCCTTGGCGGTGATGTCGGGGTTCTGCTCGGAGCCCGACAGGGCGAACTCCTTCTCGGCGATCCGCTGGGTGAGGACGAACCACGAGTGGTCGTGCTCCGCGAGGTCCTCGCGCGTGCGCAGATGCTTCAGGGTGCCGAGGGTGTCGTAGCCGGGAAGACAGGGCTCGGGCAGCCGGCGGCCGAGGGCGTCGAACCAGACGGAGGACGGGCCGGGCAGGATGCGGATGCCGTGGCCGGGCCAGATCGGGTCCCAGTTGCGCACCCCCTCGGTGTAGTGCCACATCCGGTCGCGGTTGACCAGGCGTGCGCCCGCAGCCGCGCTGATGTCGAGCATCCGTCCGTCGACGTAGGCGGGCACGCCGGTGACCATCTCGCGCGGCGGAGTGCCGAGGCGTTCCGGCCAGTGGCGCCGGACGATGTCGTGGTCGGCGCCGATGCCGCCGGAGGTGACGATCACAGCCTGGGCGGTCAGTTCGAAATCTCCGGCGGCGTCGCGGTTGGAGGCGACGCCCCGGGGCGAGATGTCCTCGGCGAGGAGCGTGCCGCGTACGCCGCGGGCCGTGCCCTGCTCGACGATCAGCTCGTCGACCCGGTGGCGGTGGTGGAAGGTGAGCAGCCCGTCGCGGGCGGCCTGCCGGGCGTACCCCACGAACGGTTCCACGACGCCGGTCCCGGTGCCCCAGGCGATGTGGAAGCGGGGTACGGAGTTGCCGTGACCGTGCGCGCGCAGGTCACCGCGCTCGGCCCAGCCCACGGTGGGCAGCAGTCTGATGCCGTGGCCGTCCAGCCAGGAGCGCTTCTCCCCGGCCGCGAACTCCACGTAGGCACGGGCCCAGCGCACCGCCCAGGAGTCCTCGTCCTCCGGCCGGTCGAACCGGGCGCTGCCCTGCCAGTCGTTCCAGGCCAGCTCGAAGGAGTCCTTGACGCCGAGACGCCGCTGCTCGGGGGAGTCGACGAGGAACAGCCCGCCGAAGGACCAGAAGGCCTGCCCGCCGAGGTTGGCGGCGTTCTCCTGGTCGACGAGCGCGACCCTGCGGCCCCGGCTGGTCAGCTCGTGTGCCGCGACCAGGCCTGCGAGGCCCGCTCCCACCACGATGACGTCGGCGTCCATGGCGACCGTCCCTTCCTCGTTGTCCGGCTCATTCGGTGTGCGCGGCCCGTTCGGTGCCGCCGCTGCCGTCGGTGAGCAGCGCGGTGAGCAGCTGGGCCAGCCAGGCGCGGGCGCGGACCACGTCCCGGTCCAGCAGCAGTTGGGTGGTGACTCCGTCGTAGGCGGCGACCACGGCATGGGCCGCCCCGTCGGCGTCGGCGAGCACGGCGGGCAGCTGGGTGCCGCCACGGGCCCGGGCGAGCCGGTCGGCGATCGCCTGCCGCAGCCGGGCCCGGTGCGCCAGCAGGGTCCGGGCCACGGCGGGGTCGCGGGCGGCGTGCACCAGGAAGTCCGTCTTGACCAGCAGCCAGTCCCGGTCGAGCAGCAGGACGTCGGTGACGCGGTCGACGGCGGCGCGGACGTCCAGGTCGCCCCCGTCCGCACCGTCCGCGGCGAGGGCGCCGGAGACCTGTTCCGCGATCAGGTCGGCCCGCTCCCGGTAGAGGGCGAAGAACAGTTCGTCGAGGCCGGCGAAGTTGGAGTAGAAAGCGCCCCTGCTGTAGCCGGCGGCCTCGCAGACCTCCTCGATCGTCACATGGCCGAAGCCTTTGGCTGCGAAGACCGTGAACGCGGCCCGAAGGAGGTTGGCGCGCGTCCGGGCACGGCGCCTGGTGACCCGCCCCGCCGTGCCTTCGGTGCTCATGCCCGCGCCCTCCGTTCCCCGCCCTCCGGCGGATACGCGAATGTATCCGATACACGCGTGTACCCAAAGACCCCGTGCAGGAATCCGCCCGCGGCCCCAGCACCGCTCGACTGGAACATATTTTCGAATAAAGGCTAGGCTTGTGCCATGACCACGCACCTCCAGGGCTCCCTGTTCGACCAGACCGACGAGGTCCGGCTCGGCGCCCTCGACGGGCTGCGCCGCACCCGCCTCGGCTCCGGCGCCTGGATCGATGTGCTCCCGGGCTGGCTGACCGGCTCGGACACGCTGTTCGAGGAGCTGGCGTCCGGCGTCCCGTGGCGCGCCGAGCGGCGCACCATGTACGACCACGTGGTCGACGTGCCCCGGCTGCTCGCCTTCTACGGCGCCGGTGACCCGCTCCCCCGTCCGGTGCTGGCAGAGGCGCGCGACGCGCTGTCGGCGCACTACGCCGGGGAGCTCGGCGAGCCGTTCACCACCGCGGGGCTGTGCCTCTACCGCGACGGCCGGGACAGCGTGGCCTGGCACGGCGACCGGATCGGCCGGGGCGCGCGGGAGGACACGATGGTCGCCATCCTCTCCGTGGGCGCACCCCGGGACCTGCTGCTGCGCCCGGTGCACGGCGGCGCCGGCACGGTCCGCCGGCCGCTCGGCCACGGCGACCTGATCGTCATGGGCGGCTCCTGCCAGCGCACCTGGGAGCACTGCGTACCCAAGTCCGGGCGCGCCGCGGGACCTCGGATCAGCGTGCAGTTCCGCCCGCACGGGGTGAAGTGAGGCGCGCTCACCCGTCACGGAACGCCGTCCTCCCGCGCGGGGCTGCCGGACACCGGGCGAACGGCTCGGGAGGAGGCCCCGGACGAGCACGGGAGCCGACCCGGTGCGGGCGCCGGCCCGGCGCACCGATGCCCGTGCTCCTCCTGGCCGCCGGCGTCGGCACCCGGCCCTCGCCGCGAGCCCCGCGGGTTCGCGTACGCGGCGCTCGTGACCGGATCGCTGGTGGTGATCCTCGTGTCGTACGGGTCAGCAGTACGCCGCACGCGGGCCACCCGATTCCTGTCCGGCATGCGCCACCACCCGCGGCCCGCCGCCTGATCTGCTTTCCTGGTGCCCGTACGACACGGACCTCACCCTGGGGACGATCATGCGGGCGGATGTGCGGCAGGTCGCGGACGGCACCTATCTGGTGCACGGCAGCAGCACCAACTGGGTCATCCTCACCGACGGGGACGCGCTGACACTGATCGACACCGGCTATCCCGGTGACCGGCAGGGGCTGCTCGACTCCCTCGCGGCGGTGGGAGGTTCGCCCCGGGCCGTGACGGCGGTGCTGATCACCCACGCCCACAACGACCACCTCGGCTCCGCCGAGTACCTGCGCACCGCCTTCGGCACACCGGTCCAGCTGCACACCGCCGAGGTGCCGCACGCCCGCCGGGACTTCCTGCACCAGGTCTCCGTGCCCACCGTGCTGCGCAACGGCCTGCGGCCGGGGGTGCTGCCCTGGGCGGTGCACGTGCTGCGCTCCGGCGGCACCGCCCGGGTCCCGGTCGCCGCTCCCGAGCCGTTCCCGCAGACCGGTGCGCTGGATCTGCCCGGCCGGCCGGTGCCGGTGCACACCCCCGGGCACACCGACGGGCACTGCGCCTACCATCTGCCGCACGCCGGGGTGGTGGTCTCCGGCGACGCGCTGGTCAGCGGCCACCCCACGTCGCGGGTGCGGGGGCCGCAGCTGCTGCCCGGCATGTTCCACCGCGACCGGGCGCGGACCCTGGCATCGCTGGACGTCCTCGCCCGGCTCGACGGCGACCTCCTGCTGCCCGGACACGGGCCGGTCCACCACGGCCCGGTGAAGGACGCCGCGCACCGGGCCCGGGAACGGGCGTTCTAGAGTCGGGCCATGGCCTTGCAGATCAGTGCCACCAACCCGGAGCATCCGGCGCTCCTGCTCGAACTGCCCTGGCAGCTGCCGCTGGAGGAGTGGCCGGAGGAGTACCTGGTGCCGCTGCCCCGCGGCATCTCCCGGCACGTCGTCCGCTACGCGCGCGCCGGCGACGAGGTGGTGGCCGTCAAGGAGCTGGCCGAGCGTCCGGCGCTGCGCGAGTACGAGCTGCTGCGCGACCTGGACCGGCTCGGCATCCCCGCCGTGGACCCGCTCGCCGTCGTCACCGGGCGCACCGGCACGGCGGGCGGTGCGCTGGAGCCGGTGCTGATCACCCGGCATCTGGGCGGCTCCATGCCGTACCGGTCGATGTTCGAGACGACCCTGCGCCCGGCGACCATGCACCGGCTGATGGACGCCCTCGCGGTGTTGCTGGTGCGGCTGCACCTGGCCGGGTTCGCCTGGGGCGACTGCTCGCTCTCCAACACGCTCTTCCGGCGGGACGCGGGCGCCTTCGCCGCGTACCTCGTCGACGCCGAGACCGGCGAGCTGCATCCGCGGCTCAGCCCCGGGCAGCGCGACTACGACCTCGATCTCGCCCGGGTGAACATCAGCGGTGAGCTGCTGGACCTGGAGGCGTCGGGGGCCCTGCACCCGTCCGTCGACCCGGTGGCGTTCGGCAGCGGGATCTGCGCCCGGTACCAGGGCCTGTGGCAGGAGCTGACCCGCACCTCCGTCTACCCGGCGGGCAAGTACCACTACATCGAGCGCCGGATACGCCGGCTCAACGACCTCGGCTTCGACGTGGCCGAGATGCAGATCGAGCACGCCTCCAACGGTGACACGGTCACCTTCGTGCCCAAGGTCGTCGACGCCGGCCACCATCAGCGGCAGCTGCTGCGCCTGACCGGCCTGGACACCGAGGAGAACCAGGCCCGCAGGCTGCTGAACGACCTGGAGTCCTGGATGGCCACCCAGGACGACCATGCGCCGGGCGACCCCCTCGGCGCCCGCCCCGAGGTGCTGGCCCACCGGTGGGTGCGGGAGGTGTTCCGGCCGACCGTGCGGGCGGTCCCCCGCGAACTGCGCGGCGCGATGGACCCCGCGGAGATCTACCACGAGCTGCTCGAGCACCGCTGGTACCTCTCCGAGCGGGCCCAGCAGGACATCGGCCTCGATACGGCGGTCCGTGACTACGTCGAGAACTTCCTCCCGAAGGCCGGCCGGACCCCGCGGACGGAGCCGGGCTGAGGCGCCGGACCGGCCGGGTCAGCCGTGCGGGACGACCGCCACCGGGCAGCCGGCGTGGTGCAGCACGCCGTGGGCGACCGAGCCGATCCGGGTGCCGACGGCCGTGCGGCGGGACCGGCGGCCGACGACGAGCAGCTGGGCGCCGCCCGCCGCCGACAGCAGCACCTGCCCGGCGCTGCCCATCTCCACCTGCTCCACGACCGGCACGTCCGCGAAGCGCTCCCGCCACGGCCGCAGCGCCGCGGCCAGTGCCTGTTCCTCGTAGGGTTCCAGTCCCCCGGCCTCGTCGAACAGCTTCAGGGTGGCCGGGCTGTAGGCGTACACCGGCGGCAGCGTCCAGGCCCGTACCGCACGGACGGTGGCGCCCCGGGACGCGGCGGCCTCGAACGCGAACCGCAGGACGTCGGCGCTGTCCTCGGGCTCGCCGTGCTGGCCGACGACGATCTCCCGGCCGGCCGCCTCGCCGGCGGACCCGGTCTCCGCCCGGACCAGGACGACGGGGCACGGCGTCTCGGCGATCACCTGCTGGCCCACGGAGCCGACCAGGAAGCCGACGATCCGGCCGTGCCCGCGCGAGCCCAGCACCAGGGTTGCGGCGTCGGCCGCGGCGGCGAGCAGTACGGCTACGGTGTCGCCCTCCACGACGTCGACCATCACCTCCGGGCCGGGGCGGTGCCCGGTGACCGTGCGGGCGGAGGCGGTGACCGTGTCCCGCACCCACTGCTCCTGCGTGTCCCGGTGGGTCACCCCGGCCGCCTCCATCGGCTGGAACCGCCAGGCGTGCACCACGCGCAGGGGCGTCCCCCTCCGCACGGACTCCCTGGCCGCCCAGGCCAGTGCGGCCAGACTCTCCGGTGAACCGTCCCACCCTGCCGTGACCGGGCGCGTCATGCGCGGCTCCTCCCTGTGTGGCTTCGGTGCCCTGAGGTGCGTCTGCCCAGTCTTCACCAGTCCGAGCCCGGCATCCGGGAACCGGGGCCGGGTGACGGACGTTGTCCGGGCGCCCTCTCCGGAGCGCGAGCAGCAGACAGGGCGGCCTCATGAGCGAGTTGGTCCCCGCGCTCCGGGTCACCGATGCCCGGGGCCGCAGCCTCGCGCGCTTCACCTCGCCGCCGGCGCAGCGGCAGACGGGTGCTGCTGCCGGCCGAGTCCTGCCGGCGCGGCCACCGCTGGAAGCTGCGCGCCCCCGGGCAGGGGCACGCCGACGGACTGGCCGGACTCGCCCGCGACCTCGGCGTGGAGGTGCTGGACGACGGAGCGCCGGCGGACGTCGGCGTGGCCGTCGCCGCGGAGATCCCGGGCACCGCGGACGGCTTCCTCCGGGCGGTCAACTCGGCGCGTGCCGCGGCCGGTTCCCCGCCCGTGAAGCTGGACGCCCGGCTGGCCCCCGCGGCCCGCGCCCACGCCGCCGTCACGGCGGGGACGCACCGAGCGTACAGACCGGGGGCGGGATCTCCGTCTGCTCCCGCACCGGCCCCGAACGGCGGTGCGCGGCCGGCGAGAACGTCGCCCGCGGCCCACGCACCCCGGCCGAGGTGGTGGAGGGCTGGATGAACAGCCCCGGTCACCACGCCGACATCCTGGGCGGATCGCACATCTCGGGGTCGGGCCGGCGGGCGGCGGCCGGGCGGGCCCGTACCGGACGCAGGTGCTGGGCCGTTGAGGACCGGCAGCTGGGATCCGGCCGGAGGCGATCTTGGCGGAACGGGAGCGTCCGGGCGAGGATGCCGATATGAAGGGTGACCTCTTTTCCGGTGAGCACATGGTGCAGCCGGCCCGGGCTCCGGGGATGACCGTCGAGAACTCCAAGTGCATCCGCTACACGGTCGACGGCGAGATGCTGGCCCGGCAGGGCGCCATGGTCGCCTACCGCGGCAGCCTCCAGTTCGAGCGCAAGGGCCAGGGCGTGGGCGGCATGCTCAAGCGCGCGGTCACCGGGGAGGGCCTGCCGCTGATGGCGGTGCGCGGGCAGGGCGAGGCCTGGTTCGCGCACCAGGCGCAGAACTGCTTCGTCGTCGATGTCGACCCGGGCGACGAGTTCACCGTCAACGGCCGCAACGTGCTGTGCTTCGACGCGAGTCTGTCGTACCGCATCGCCACCGTGAAGGGGGCCGGCATCACCGGCGGCGGCCTGTTCAACAGTGTGTTCACCGGGCAGGGGAAGCTCGGGCTGGTGTGCGAGGGCACTCCGCTGGTGATCCCCGTCGCCCCGCAGTACCCGGTGTACGTCGACACGGACGCCGTCGTCGGCTGGACCGCCGGGCTGGACACCTCCCTGTACCGTTCGCAGTCCATCGGGTCGATGCTGCGCGGCGGTTCCGGGGAGGCGGTGCAGCTGGTGCTGCAGGGCCAGGGGCATGTCGTGGTGCGCCCCAGCGAGGCGACCCCGCAGAAGCCGCAGCAGCACTGACCGCGCCGGAAGGGACGAGGAGACTTCCTTGATCGGGATCTCGCGGATCGAAGCCGCCGCCGAACGGATCGCCGGGCATGTGGTGCGCACCCCGACGGTGCCCAGCCCGGGGCTGGCCGCGCTGCTGGGCGTGCCGGTGGCGGCGAAGCTGGAGCTGCTGCAGCGCACCGGCTCCTTCAAGGCGCGCGGCGCGACGGCCAAGTTGCTGTCGCTCGGCGAGGCCGAGCGGGCCGCCGGGGTGGTGGCGGTCAGCGGCGGCAACCACGGCATCGCCCTGGCGGTGATGGCCGCGGCGCTCCATGTCAAGGCCACGGTGGTCATGCCGCGTTCGGCGGCGGCCCGATCGGTGCGGATCGCCGGGGAGGCGGGGGCATCGGTGCGGCTGACCGACGGGATGGACGAGGCGTTCGCACTCGCGGCACGGCTGGGCGAGGAGGGGCTGACGGTGGTCCACCCCTTCGACGACCCGGAGGTGGTCGCCGGGCAGGGCACCGTCGGGCTGGAGTTCGCCGACGACGCCGAGGAGCTGACCGACGTCCTGGTGAGCATCGGGGGCGGCGGACTGATCGCCGGGGTCGCCGCGGCGCTGCGCGCCCGCCGCCCCGGGGTGCGGATCTGGGGCGTGGAGACCGAGGGCGCCGAGGCGATGTCGCGGGCGCTGGCTGCGGGCGGCCCGGTGCCCGTGCCGCTGTCGTCGCTGGTGACCACGCTGAGCGCGCCCTCGGTGTCGCGGCTGACGTACGAGCATGCCGCGGCGCTGGTCACCGAGGTGCTGGTGGTGCCGGACCGGGAGGCGGTACGGGGATCGCTGGAGCTGGCCGAGCACGCGAAGCTGTGGACCGAGCCGGCCGCGGGGTGTCTGCTGCCGGCCGCGCGGCGCGTGCTCGAGCGGGTGGGTGACGGGGCGCGGCTCGGGCTGGTCGTGTGCGGGGGCAATGCGGCCACCGCGGACATGGCGGAGTGGACCGCCCGGTTCGGGTTGCAGTGACGCGGGTTGAGTGCGGCCGGGCCGAGCGCGGACGACGGTGAATTCCGGCCTGCACAGCGGGCGTTCCCGATGACGGCAGGAACCGGCTTACCCACGGTTACCACCTGGTGGGGCGGGAATTCCGGTTCTCGCCCCGGCCCGGGGAATTCCCCGGACGGACAACGCTCCAGGTTGCCGAGGTGAGGGACGGTGTGGCCGGATCGGCCGTATTTTCTCGCACACGTGCTCGCCTTTTCATGAAGAAGCGAAAGAACACGCACCGGAGTTGGTGTTCCTTTGAACACACCCCGGCTCGCTCACCGTACCTGTGGTCAAGCTGAGAGCCAGGGCGCGAACGAGGGATGGCCATGGAAAGGGCGCAGGTCTCCACACACGAATGGGTCGCCGGAAGGTACCGCCTTCTCCAGATCCTCCACCGGGAGACGAACCGCATCTGCTGGTCCGGTGAGGACACCGAGGCCGCCCGCCCGTGTCTGGTCGCCCGGATCGGGCTGCCCGAGGATACGGCCGTGGAGAGCGCACGCCGCGCCACCGGGCGGTTCATCCGCACCTCCGAGACCATGGGGCTGCTGTGCTCGGACCGGGTCGCCGGGGCCATCGACGCCGTGGTGGAGAACGGTTCGCTGTGGACGGTGTCCGAGTGGGTCCGCGGCGTTCCGCTGAGCGAACTCCTCGCCGAGCAGGGCACGTTCAACTACGTTCGGGCGGCGCGGATCGGGCTCGGGGTGCTGGACGTGCTGGAGGCCGCGCACGGGCAGGGCATCACGCACGGGGAGCTGAGCCCCGGCCAGGTGCTCGTGCGCGAGGAGGGCTCCGTCGTGGTCACCGGCTTCGGGCTGGCCGGCGCCACCCTCGCGCCCCGGCTCACCGCACCGTCGTACGCCTCCCCCGAGCAGGCACGCGACGAGCGCATCGGTCCGGCGGCCGACCTGTGGGCGCTGGGCGCGATCCTCTACACGATGGTGGAGGGACGTCCGCCGTTCCGGGACCGCGGCAGCCCCGACGACACCCTGAAGGGGGTGGACCGGCTGCCGCTGCGCACCCCGCTGCGCGCCGGTCCCCTCACTCAGGCGGTGCAGGGGCTGCTCCGCAAGGACTCCCGGGAGCGGCTGACCCGGCCGGTGATCCGCGAGGCCCTGACCCGGGCGCTCAGCGAGGAGGCCGACGCGGTCCCTCCCACGGCCCTCCGCCCCCGGCTGCGCGGCGCCTGCGCCGCAGCCGCCCGGGTCAGCCGGCGGTGGAGCAGTCGGACGATGATCGCCGGCACCACGCTGGCCGTCGTCACGGTCACGGTGGCCGTCCTTGCCACCACCTACGGGCTGCCCGGCACCGCGGACTCGCCGGCCTCGTCGCGGCCGCGCCCCTCGGTGCCCGCCGCTCCGGACGGCACTCCCGCGCCCGGCACCCCGGCACCGTCAGCCTCCCCGGCCACCCCCTCGCCCTCCCCGTCGCCCTCCGCGCCCGCGCTGCCGGCCGGCTTCGACACCTTCACCGCGCAGGAGGGCTTCTCCGTCGCCCTCCCGGAGGACTGGCGGCGGGTGGACACCTCGCGCGTGTCCGGTGTGGCGTACCGCGTGGTCTTCGGCGCGTCCGGCGACCCGCGCACGCTGGCGGTCACCTACAGCGAGCGGGTGGGGCCGGACCCGGTGGCGGTCTGGCGCGACGACGTCGAGCCCGGGCTGCTGCGGTCGGCCGGGTACGAACGGCTCGGCGAGATCCGTGCGACGACCTACCGCGGGCGCGAGGCCGCCGACATGGAGTGGCTCGCCGAGGACGACGGCACCCGGGTCCGCACCTTCGGGCGCGGCTATCTGCTCGGCGGCGGCCGGAGCTTCTCCCTGCGCTTCACCACCCCGGCCGCCGACTGGGACGAGGCCGGGAACCAGGAGGCGCTCGCCACGTTCCTCGAGACGTTCCGCGAGCCGCGGGACTGAGGGGCGGTTCAGCCGGCGGTGTGGTGGCGCCGGGTCCACAGCGGGATCGCGAACCAGCACAGCAGGTACCAGGCGACCACGCCGGCGACCACCCACGGCACAAAGCCGTCGCCGGTGGCGACGCGCAGGATCAGCAGCAGCGAGGAGGTCGTGGTGGCGAGCAGCAGAAGCAGGCCGAGCAGGGTCAGCCGGGAGGCCCAGCGCACCGCCTGCGGCTTGACCCGCCGGCCGGACACCAGGCGGTGCAGGGACACCGGGGCGATCAGCGCGCCGGTGGCGCAGGCGCCGAGGACGACCGTCACCAGGTAGATCGTCTGGTTGGTGTCCGACAGCTCGCGGTACGTCGGCTGGAACACCACCGTCAGCAGGAAGGCGAACAGGATCTGCACGCCCATCTGCGCGACGCGGACCTCCTGGATCAGCTCGGTCCACATCCGGTCGGCGCGCTCCTCCTCGCTCTCGTCGCGCCCCCGGCGCCTGCCGGTTCCGTCCGGTTCCGCACCCGTGCCCGTCACGGTGTCCTCCCTGTGGCCGGTCGACTCTTCCCCTCCCGGGTTCCCCGGAGCCGGGATCCGTGTCCCGCCGGTCCGCGGCGGACGGCCGCGGCGGTGCGGAGCGCCCTCGCGGGCCCGGTGCGGGTGCCGGGCTACCAGCGGGACTCGACCCGGTGCCTGATCCTCCGGTCGTAGAGGTCGGCGATCGCGGCGAGGGTCCTCCCGGACAGCTCGGGCAGCCGCGCGGCGTCCGCGTTGGCGCGGGCCTGTTCCGGGGAGCGGGCGCCGGGGATCACGGTGGTCACACCGGGCTGCTGGACGATCCAGCGGAGCGCCAGCTGGGCGGGGCTGTATCCCCCGGGGGCGAGGGCGGCGAACTCGGCGGCGGCCTCGACCCCCGTGGCGTAGTCGACGCCGGAGAAGGTCTCGCCCTGGTCGAAGGCCTCGCCGTGCCGGTTGAAGGTGCGGTGGTCGTCGGCGGCGAAGACGGTGTCCTCGGTGTACCTGCCGGACAGCAGGCCCGAGGCGAGCGGCACCCGCGCGATGATGCCGACGCCCGCCCGGCGGGCCGCCGGGAGGACTTCGCGCAGCGGCTTCATGCGGAACGGGTTGAGGATGATCTGCACGCTCGCCACGTTCGGCCGGGCGATCGCGGTGAGGGCCTCGGCACAGGTCTCGACGCTGACCCCGTAGGCGGCGATCCGTTCCTCCGCGACCAGGGTGTCGAGTGCGTCGAAGACCTCGTCCCTGGAGTAGACGGGGGTGGGCGGGCAGTGCAGCTGGACCAGGTCCAGCACGTCGACGCCGAGGTTGCGCCGGGAGCGGTCGTTCCAGGCGCGGAAGTTGTCCAGGACGTAGTTCTGCGGGATCTGGTCGGCGCGACGGCCCATCTTGGTGGCGACCAGCACATGCAGATCGGGCCGGCTGCGCTGGAACGTACCGATGGTCTCCTCGCTGCGTCCGTCGCCGTAGACGTCCGCGGTGTCGAGGAAGGTCACCCCGGCCTCGGCGGCCGTCTCCAGGACCGTGAGGGCCTGGCGGTCGTCGACGTGTCCCCAGTCCGCGCCCAGCTGCCAGGTGCCCAGACCGACCACGGACGCGTGCTGACCGGATCTGCCGAATGTGCGCTCTTCCATGGTGTCAGTCTGTCATCGGGCGGCGGCGTGTCGTCCGGTGGTCAGCCGTCCGGGGTCTGCCGGGCGTGCACGGTGCGGGCCAGCCTCGGCCCGAGCCAGCGCTTGAGGCGGCGCAGCGGCTCCAGGTGCCCGGCGGCGCGGTCGAGCCGGTAGTACAGCTGCGGCGGGACATGGGGCAGCAGCGGCGAGTGGCGCTGGCCGAGCAGGGCGAACATCCGCTCCGGGGGCAGATCGATGTAGCGGGGGAGGTTCTCGTACCACTGGGCGCTGTGCCGGGCCGCGCTCTGCACCGGCAGCAGAGCGGCCTTGCGCCGGCGTTCGTAGTGGGCGAGGGCGTCCGGCAGTGCGGGGTGCGTGCGCAGGGCGGCGGCCAGGGCCATGGCGTCCTCCAGGGCGAGTGTGGTGCCGGCGCCGATGGAGTAGTGCGTGGTGTGGGCGGCATCGCCGAGCAGTACGAGGTTGCCGTGGGACCAGGTGCGGTTGGTGAGGGTGCGGAAGGTCTGCCAGGGGGCACCGTCGTCGGCCGCGGGTCGGGCGGTGAGGGGGTGGCCCTCCAGGACGCCGGCGAACAGCCGCTGCAGCAGGGCCAGGGTGTCGGGCGCCGGCCTCCGGTCCAGTCCCAGGCCGGTGAAGGCGCGCGGCTCGCACTCGACGACGCAGGTGCTGCGTTCGGGGGCGTAGCCGTAGCCGTAGGCCCAGATCCACCCGTGGGCGGTCTCGGCGAAGGCGAAGGTGAAGGAGTCGAACTCCTTGCTGGTGCCTAGCCAGAGGTAGGGGTTGCGGCCGGTGCGCCGCACGGTGCCGAAGTGGCCGGCGTACCGGGTGCGCAGCGCGCTGCCGACGCCGTCGGCGGCGACCACCAGGTCGGCGGCGGGCAGCCGGGCGGGGTCGGTCTCGTGCCGGTACTCCAGCCGGACGCCCAGCGACCGGGCCCGGTCGGCGAGGATCTCCAGCAGCCGGTGACGGCCGATGGCACAGCCCTCGTCACCCCGGTGCCGGGTGGTCAGGCCGCGGACGTGGGCGACGCCGTCGCGCCAGCGCACGGACGCCGCCTCGACGGCGCGCGCCGACTCGGGATCGTGCGTGTGCAGCCGGTCGAGGAAGGTGCGCCAGTACGTCACGCCCCAGCCGTAGGTGGAGCCCTCGGGGTTGCGTTCGTGGACGGTGATGTCGTGGGACGGGTGCTGCCGCTTCAGCAGGATCGACAGATACAGCCCGGCGGGCCCGCCGCCGACACAGACGACCTTCACTCACACCTCTGATATCTACTCATAACAGTCATTTCGCACCGCAGGGTAACAGCCGGTCGACAGGAGGCCGGCCCTTCGAATCGCGTCACCTTCCCGCGACCGGTGCACACGTCCAAGATCGGTCATCGTGCGAAACACCGCCCGCACCACGGGTGCGAACGGAAGGAATTCCCCCTTCCGGGCCACGGCACCCCGCTTCGGCGGCAAGATCATCTTGGTTCAATCCTGTACCGGATATTGGCAATTGTCCGGATCACAGCCAACCACCGTTCCGGGATTTCCCGAGCTCACGGCGTCGCAGGTAGGCATGCGGAGTCGCCAACCCTACGAACCGTCAGGAGATCCGTATGCCGGAACTCACCCGCCGCCGCGCCCTCTCCGCCGCGGCTGCCGTCGCCGCGGGCGCCGGAGCAACGGCCGCCGGGCTCACGGCCGGCGGCGCCCGGGCCGCGGCTGCCGCCGATGACCGCCACGCCCACACCCCCGGCGCCTTCGACGAGGTCTACCGGGGCCGCCGGATACAGGGCCGCCCGGTCGACGGCGGCGCCCATCACCACCACGGTGCCGGCTACGCCGTGTTCGTCGACGGCATGGAGCTGCATCTGATGCGCAACGCCGACGGCACCTGGATCAGCGTCATCAGCCACTACGACCCGGTGCCGACCCCGCGCGCCGCGGCACGGGCCGCGGTCGAGGAGCTGCAGGGGGCACCGCTCGTGCCGTTCTCCGCCCCCGCCGTCCACTGACCCCGCCCGCACAGATCCCGGGAGCCACCCGCACATGACCGTCCGCAAGAACCAGGCGAGCCTGACCTCCGACGAGAAGCGGCGGTTCGTCGCCGCCGTCCTGGAGCTCAAGCGCACCGGCCGCTACGACTCCTTCGTCACGACGCACAACGCCTTCATCCTCGCCGACACCGACGACGGCGAGCGCACGGGGCACCGCTCGCCGTCCTTCCTGCCCTGGCACCGCAGATTCCTGCTGGAGTTCGAGAGAGCGCTGCAGTCGGTGGACGCCTCGGTGGCGCTGCCGTACTGGGACTGGACCACCGACCGCACGGCACGGGCATCGCTGTGGGCGCCGGACTTCCTCGGCGGCACCGGCCGCAGCCGGGACGGGCGGGTGGCGGACGGCCCGTTCGCCGCGTCCGCCGGCGACTGGCCGATCACCGTGCGGGTGGACGGGCGCACGTTCCTGCGCCGCTCGCTGGGGGCCGGCGGGTGGGAGCTGCCGACCCGGGCCGAGGTGGAGTCGGTGCTGTCCATACCGACGTACGACATGGCGCCCTGGAACAGCGCCTCGGACGGCTTCCGCAACCATCTGGAGGGCTGGCGGGGCGTCAATCTGCACAACCGGGTGCATGTCTGGGTCGGCGGCCAGATGGCCACCGGGGTGTCCCCCAACGACCCGGTGTTCTGGCTGCACCACGCCTATGTCGACAAGCTGTGGACCGAGTGGCAGCGGCGGCACCCCGGCTCCGGCTATCTGCCGGCCGGCGGGACGCCGGACGTGGTCGATCTGAACGAGCCGATGAAGCCGTGGAACGACCAGACCCCGGCGGACCTGCTCGACCACACCCCGTACTACACGTTCGACACCGACTGATCGGCACCGCCGGAAGGCCCCGCCGGGACCGGCGCTATCCGGCCGCCGCTGTGCGGCACTCCGGGTGGCCCCAGCCCCGGTCGTTCTTCGCGATGGACTCCCCGGCGGCGTACCCGCGCCCGCACACGCAGCGTCCGGGGAACTTCGCCTTGATGGTCCGCGGCGAGGAGGCCGCCCCGCCCTTGCGGGCGCTGCCCGGCCTGCGGCGCGGCACCCCGGTCGGCGGGGTGTCCGGCGCAGGCGGCGGCTCCGGCGAGCCGAGGCCGCTGCCCGCGGGCTCCTGCGCGGTGGCCGCCTGGCTGGCGGCGCGGTCGGCGAAGTCGTTCAGCCGGTCTCCGTCGACCTGGTGGGCGGGTACGTGACGGAACTCGACCGAGCGGCCCGCCAGGAGCTCGTCGATGCGCGCCACCAGCTCCTGGTTGGCGACCGGCTTGCCGGCGGCCGTCCGCCAGCCGTTGCGCTTCCAGCCGGGCAGCCAGGTGGTGACGGCCTTCATGGCGTACTGGGAGTCCATACGGACCTCCAGCGGGACGGCGGGGTCGGTCGCCGCCAGCAGCCGCTCCAGCGCGGTGAGCTCGGCGACGTTGTTGGTGGCCCGGCCCAGCGGCCCGGCCTCCCAGCGGGCCGGGGTCTCGGTCTCGTCCGCGACGACCCAGGCCCAGCCCGCCGGCCCGGGGTTGCCCTTCGAGGCCCCGTCGCACGCGGCCACCACACATTCACGCATGGGCCCGATCATGCCATGGCGGTACCGGGCCTCCAGGTCCCCGGGTCCGGTTCAGGAGATGTCCGAGAGCTTCGGCATCTCTCCCTGGGTGGTGGTGACGTCGATCACCGAGAAGTTCGCGCCCTGCGGGTCGCTGAGCGCCGCGAACCGGCCGAACGGCGAGTCCATCGGCCCGAACCGCAGCACACCGCCGAGCCCGGTGGCCCGGGACACCGCCTCGTCGCAGTCGGGCACCGCGAAGTAGACGTTGATGTACGCGGGCACCTCCGGCGGGAAGTCGTCACCCATCTCCATCCGGCCCAGGACGGTCTGCTCGCCCAGGTCGTAGATCCGGAAGTCGATCGCGTCGTCCTCCATCTGGCGGCTCTGGTAGCCGAAGAGGGCGGGGAAGAACGCGTCGGACCTGCCGGGCTCGCGGGTGAAGACCTCCGCCCAGCAGTAGGCGCCGGGCACGGCCATCGCCTCGAAGCCCTCGTGGGTCCCGGCCTGCCAGAGGCCGAAGACGACGCCGCCCGGGTCGCGGGCCAGGCACATGGTGCCGAAGTCGCCGACCTGCATCGGTTCCATCAGCACCTCGCCGCCCGCGTCGCGGATCCTCGCGGCGGTCGCGGCCGCGTCCGCCGACGCGAAGTAGAGGCACCACTGCGACAGGCCCTCCTGGCCGGGCATCGGCGGCACCACCGCCGCAACCGCCTTGCCGTCCGCGTAGGCGGTCGTGTAGTCACCGAACTCCGACGAGGACTCGCCGAACGTCCAGCCGAGGACCTCGCCGTAGAAGCTCTTGGCTCCCTCGAGGTCCGTGAACATCGCGTCGGCCCAGCAAGGGGCTCCCTCAGGTTGTGCGGCCATGGCCGAAACCTCCCGTTGAGGTGGTTGGTCGATCGGGTCACGGGTGCGTCTTCGTCGGTGGCAGAGGGTGGGTCTGCCGGTGTTCGGCCCGGTTCCTCACGCTACTCATCCGCCTGCGGGTGCGCGCGCCGAGCAGCGCCTTCCGACCGGCGGACGTCTTCCGCGCACGGCCCGGGTGTGTTTGCCTGGGGGCCCTTTCGGTGGCGGGGGCGGGAGTTGCCGTATGCGCAGGGCGTGGGTCGCTGGGCTGCTGCTGGGCGGGGTACTGCTCGGTGGGTGCCAGGATCCGGCGTCCGAACCGGCCGGGCCGCCGCCGACCGCGCCGGGCGGCCCGGCCACCACCCACCGGCGGGCCGCCGCCGGCCCGGACGCCGCCTCCCCGAGCTCCTCGGTGCCCGCGAATCCGCCCCGGGTGCTCTACCTCGGCGACTCGCTCGCCATGGAGAACCAGCAGATCCTCGGACAGGAGCTGCGCGAGCGGCTGCGGGCCGCCTACACCAGCGCGCCGTACTCGGGGACCACGCTGTGCGACTACCTGGAGGGCGTCCCCGGCCGGTCCCTGGTGCCCGCCCGCCACAAGGCGGCGGCCCTGGTGCGCTCGGTGCGGCCGGACGTCGTGGTGCTGCAGTTCTGGGGCAACTCCTGGGGCTACACCCCCTGCATGGACCAGATCACGTACGACGCCTCGCGCCGGCGCTACGCCCAGCGGTTCGAGGCCGACGCGCGGCGGCTCACCGAGCAGATCGCGGCGGCGGGCGGGGCGCACCGGCCGCGGATCGTGTGGGTGCTGCAGGGCCCCGACCCCGTCACGCCCGAGCGGGTCCGGCTGGTGAACGGCGTCTACGAGCGCGCGGCGCGGGCCTCCGGCGATCTGGTCGCCGACGCCGGGAGGACGGTGAGCCGGGCCGGGGCCCGCTACGCCTGGGTGCAGCACCTGCCGTGCACGGAGTACGAGCGGGCCCGTGCCGAGTACTGCACCGAGCCGGCCCGTGACCGTGCTGCCCTGCACCGCGACGACGACCACCTGCACTTCTGCCTGGCGCCGACGACCTCCACGCCCCGGCCGTGCCCGGTCCGCTCCCCCGGCATCCTGCGCATGGCCCGGGAGATCACCCGCGTGGTCGGCGAAGGGGCCGCACTCCGCTGAGGTGCGGGGCACCGCCGGGGCCTCCGGCCGGCTCACCCGCCCGCGTGTGCCTTCTCCAGGGCGGCGATGTCGAACTTCCTCGACGCCAGCATCGCCCGGGTCGCGCGGGCCGCCGCCTCCGGGTCGGGGTCGGCGATCATGTCGGTGAGGCCGGCGGGCAGCACCTGCCACGACACCCCGAACCGGTCCTTGAGCCATCCGCACCGGCCCTCCTCGCCGCCCTCGGCGAGCCTGCTCCAGTAGTAGTCGATCTCGTCCTGGTCGGCGCAGAGGATCTGGAAGGAGACCGCCTCGGTGAACCGGAACTGCGGGCCGCCGTTGAGCGCCACGAACGGGTGGCCGTTGGCCGTGAACTCCACCGTCAGCACGTCGCCGGACGTGCCCATGCCGGCCTCGTCATAGTGGGTGACCCGCCCGATGGCGGCGTTCCTGAAGATCGACACGTAGTGGTCCGCGGCCTCCTCGGCCTGGCCGTCGAACCAGAGACATGTGATGAATCCGTCGGTGGTCATGCGTGCCTCCTGGCGTGGAAACCGGTCATCACTGTCGACCGTGCGGTGCCCCGGAACTCATCGGTCCACGGGCAACCGGTCTCCCGGACGGCCCGCACGGCTCTGCCCCTGGCGAATCTGCCGCGGGCAGAGGAACCCCCGCCGGGGACCGAGCCGGCCCCAGAGTGGAGAGCGCGGCGGCGACCAGCCGCGCAGGATCCCCACCGACGACTCGACAAGGAGCGCCGATGTCTCCACTGACCGCCGGCCCCGGGCCGGCCCCGCTGCCCCGTGCGGAGGAGGGCGACACCCCTCCGACACGGTTCGACGACCAGCTGGCCGCACAGCTGCTCGCGCAGCGCATCGTGCTGCTGGGCACCCAGGTCGACGAGGTCTCCGCGAACCGGGTCTGCGCCCAGCTGCTGATCCTGTCCGCCGAGGACCCGCGCACCGACATCGGTCTGTACGTCAACAGCCCCGGCGGCTCGGTGCACGCGGGGCTGGCCATCTACGACACGATGCGGCTGATCCCGAACGACGTGGCCACGCTGGCGATGGGATTCGCCGCCAGCATGGGCCAGTTCCTGGTCAGCGTCGGCGCCGCCGGCAAGCGGTACGCCCTGCCGAACGCGCGCATCATGATGCACCAGCCGTCGGCGGGCATCGGCGGCACCACGGCCGACATCGAGATCCAGGCGGACAACCTGGAGTTCACCAAACGGACGATCGAGCGGATCACCGCCGAGCACACCGGGCAGTCGCCGGAGACCATCTCCCGCGACGGCGACCGGGACCGCTGGTTCACGGCCGAGGAGGCCAGGGAGTACGGGATGGTGGACCGGGTCGTGGAGTCCCTCGCCGATGTGCGCCCGGCCGCCGCGCGACGACGGATGGGGCTGTGAGATGGGTGCGTACACGATTCCCAGCGTCGTGGAGCGCACCCCGCAGGGTGAGCGGTCCTACGACGTGTTCAGCCGCCTGCTGTCCGAGCGGATCATCTTCCTCGGTACCGAGATCGACGACGGCGTCGCCAACGTCGTCATCGCGCAACTCCTCCATCTGGAGTCGGCAGCGCCGGAGAACGAGATCGCGGTCTACCTCAACTCCCCCGGCGGCTCCTTCACCTCACTGATGGCGATCTACGACACGATGACCTTCGTCCGGTCTCCGGTCTCGACGTTCTGCGTCGGGCAGGCGGCGTCCACCGCGGCGGTGCTGCTGGCCGGAGGGGACCCCGGGAGGCGGTTCGTGCTGGAGCACGCGCGGGTGCTGCTCGGGCAGCCGGCCACCGGCGGCAGCCGGGGCACGGTGTCCGATCTGGCGCTCCAGGCCAAGGAGATGGTCCGGATCCGCTCCCAGGTGGAGGAGGTACTGGCCCGGCACACACGGCACGACGTGGCGACGCTGCGCGCGGACATGGACCGCGACAAGGTGTTCACCGCGGCGGAGGCGGTGGCGTACGGGCTGGCCGACGAGGTGCTCGGCAGGCGCACGACGGCGGTCTGAGACCGGGTTGGGCCGGTGCGGTGCCGCCACGACAGCGGCGGGCGGCACCGGCCCGTTGTCTGCGTCAGGCGGCCAGGCACAGTCCGCCGTGGCGTCCGCCGGGTGTACCGCGGCCGGTGGTCCTGGGCGGGGCCGCCGGACGGGTGAGCTCCGCGTGGGCCCGGGACAGCAGGTCGCCCAGGCCCAGGCCGAGGGCGCGGGCCGCGGCGGCGAGCACCTCGGACGAGGCCTCCTTACGCCCGCGCTCCACCTCCGACAGATACGGCATGGAGATCCGGGCGTCCTCGGCCACCTCCTTCAGCGTGCGCTCCTGGGCGAGGCGTTCGCGGCGCAGCACCTCCCCGACCAGATCGCGCCAGAGCGGCTCCCGGGGAGCGGGCGCGGTGTCCGGGCCGGCCGGGGAGACGGCGGCGGGGCGGGCTCCCCGGCGCCCGGCGGGCGGGTGCAGGGGGATGACTCGGGCTTCGTTCGGCGCTCGGCTGCTCACCGCTTCAGCCTAGAAGCGCCCGGCGCGGAGGAAAGGGCGCGGCGTTCCGCCGTGAGGGGAATTCCCGGCTTCGGCCGGAAGTTGACCGCCACGCAGCTCACGCCAGCGGGGCGTAATCTGACAAAAGGAGTATTCACCAAAAAATCGTCGATGATTTTCCGCCACCCGGGACATCGATGGGCATGCGCCGCATCGACCCGGGTATCTGCATCCGCGAAGGGCTCAGCGAGACCAAACCGTGACTTTCGTGGGAGAGGGAATGGACACCGCCGTGATCCAGTCGCAGGCAGAGGTTGTCGAGGAGACCACCGGGACCGGCACCGGCGACGGATCGCTGCCGGATGTCGCGGACCCACGGTCCGTGGCCCCGCGCGACGCGCGCGAGCTGTCCCGCCGGTTCTTCCGGCGGCTGACGGAGCTGGAGGAGGGCACACCCGAGCACCAGTACGTGCGCAACACGCTGATCGAGATGAACATGTCGCTGGTGCGGTTCGCCGCCGGCCGGTTCCGCGACCGCGGGAACGACATGGAGGACATCGTCCAGACCGGGATGATCGGCCTGATCAAGGCCATCGACCGGTTCGAGCTGTCCCGGGAGGTCGAGTTCACCTCCTTCGCGGTGCCGTACATCGTCGGTGAGATCAAGCGGTTCTTCCGGGACACCACATGGGCGGTCCATGTGCCGCGCCGGCTGCAGGAGCTGCGGGTGGATCTGGCCAAGGCCCGCGAGGAACTGGCGGGCCGGCTGGACCGCGAGCCCACGGTGGCCGAACTGGCCACGCTGATGAACATCTCCGAGGACGAGGTGATCGAGGGCCAGATCGCCTCCAACGGCTACAACTCCTCCTCCCTGGACGCGGCGCTCACCGGTGACGGCCCCGAGAGCGGGGAGGCGGTGCTCGCCGACTTCATCGGCATGGAGGAGGACGGGCTGCGGCTCGTGGAGGACTGCCATGCGCTGGCCCCGCTCATGGCCGAGCTGAGCGAACGCGACCGGCGGATCATCCATATGCGGTTCGTCGAGGAGGCCACCCAGGCGGAGATCGGCGAGCGGCTCGGCTGTTCGCAGATGCATGTGTCCCGGCTGATCCGGCGGATCATCACCCGGCTGCGCAAGGGGATGCTGGGCGAACTGGACTGCGCCTGAGCGCGGGGACGGGGCGGCCCCGCCGCCCCGTCAGCCGTCGAGCGGCAGGACGGCGCGCACGCGTTTGCCGACCGGCACCCGCTCGACGGCGACATCGCGGGCCAGGGCGTGCACGATCTCCAGCCCGTGCCGGCCGACGCGCTCCGGGTCGCGGGGGGAGGGCTGCGGGACCACACCGCTGCTGTCGTAGACGCACACCGTCACGGAGACGTCCGTGCCCTCCAGTTCCAGGATGTACGGACCCTCGCTGTGCCGGTCGGCGTTGGTGACGAGTTCGCTCACCACCAGCAGCACCGCGCCGTCGACCCGTGGGCCGACGGTCGCGCACCACTCCGTCCTGAGCTGGTCGAGAAAGGCCGAGGCGAAGGAACGCGCCTCGGCGATGCTCCCCGGGTCACCGGTGTAGTGCGCCGCACGCCGCAGTGGTTCCACGGGCACGTCGAAACCAGTCGGTATCACTGCCCCGTCCAGGTGCTCGATCAATGCGTCTCTCTCTCGGATGCCGGACTGGCCGGATGCTGCTGCACCAGTCCTCGTACCCCGGCCACGGCCGCACAGTCCCCCCGATCCGCAGTGCGGGCATCGTCACATCCGGGCCGGGCACCCGAGGGGAAGAGCACGGCGGGAAGGGCGTGCGATGGAGGAGCTGATGGCCTCGCGCAGCCTGACGACCCGCCCGGTGGTCACCCTGGACGGCGACGCTGTCGCCGAGGTCAGGGACACCGTCTTCGACGCCGGGGCCGGGCGGATCGCGGGCTTCACCCTGAGCGGGCGGGGTCTGCTGCCCGGCCCGCTGCGGCTGTTGCCCTGGCCCGCGGTGCACGCGCTGGGCCACGACGCGGTGATGGTCCGCGACGCACGGGCCCTGACGGAGGTCTCCGCCGCGGTGGCGCGGAAGGAGAGCGAGGGCGGGCGGCTGCTGGGGACGCGGGTGCTGACCGACGAGGGCACGGAGGTGGGCACGGTGCTGGACGTGGTGGAGGGCGGCACCGCCGGCCGGGTGGTCGGCTTCCGGGTGGCCCCGAACAGACGGTTCGGACCGGTCTCGCACCGCCGCAGGCGCACGGTGTACGTACCGCGCGGCGAACCCGTCACCGTCTCCGGCCGGACCCTCGTACTGCCGGCCGACGCCGTCCGGCACGCCGCCGACGGCCTGGACGGCCTCTCCGCACCGTCCCCCGGCCGGCCGGGGGACGGCCGGGACCCCCCGGCGTGAGGCCGTTCCCGCCGCGTGCACGGTCCCGGCACCCGGTCCGGTGGTGTGTGCAGGCAGACGCGGACGGCCCCGCTCGGCGGGCGACCAGATCGGGCCCTGCTTAGCGTGGCAGGGTGAGTCCGCCGACGTCTCCCCGCACCGCCGCCGACCCTGCGACCGCCGCGCGGCACGGCTGGCCGCAGGCGCTCGGCACGGTGCTGGCCGGGCTGATCGCCATGGGTGTCGTCGCCTCGCTCGGCCTGTGGGCGGCCGGCGCCACGGACCTGGGCGGGGACGCCTTCCCGCGGATCGTCTCGGCGACCGTGGTGACGTCCGTCGGCGGGGCCGTGGAACTGTCCGGCGACGCCGGGGGGATCGTCGGCACCGAGGCGTCGCTGACCGTGATCCCGCTGTCGGTCACACTGGCCGGGGCGCTGGTGGTCGCCTGGGGTTTTCTGCGCCCACTCCACCACCGCGCGGTCGCCGGATCCGCGGAGCTGGCGGACTGGGCCGGACGGATCGCGGTGCTGTGGCTGGCCGCCCTGCTGGGGCTGGCCTTCGCCGCACGGCAGACCTTCCAGGTCCCTCTGGAGGAGGGCGGACCGGACGACCTCGGCGACCTGTTCGGCATCGAACCGACGGTGGGTTTCACCACCGACGTGCCGCTGACCGTGCTGTTCGGGCTGCTGTGGCTGGCCGGGGTGCTGGCGCTGGCCCTGCTGGTCCCGCACGGCGCACCGCTGCCGGGGCGGCTGCTGCAGCTGGAGACGCCGCTGCGGCCGGCGGCGTACACCATGGTGCTGCTGCTGCTCGCCTACGTGGTGATCGGGGTGGTGGTGGGGCTGGTCGTGGCGGGGACGGAGGGCCATCCGGCGGAGACCTTCGCGGTGATGCTGCTCGGGTTGCCGAACCTGGTGTGGCTGTCGCTGACCATCGGGATGGGGGCGACCTGGGACGGGCGGGTGGAGGGGCCGTTCGGGCTGCCGATGCCGCACATCCTGGACGAGGTGCTGCGCGGCCAGGAGGTCTCGGCGCTCAACCTGGGCACGCTGTCCGAGCACGACGGCCGGGTGTGGTGGCTGCTGGTGGTCGACGTGGTGCTGCTGCTCGCCGCCGGCTGTGTGATGGCGGCCCGCACCCCGGCCCGGCTGCCTCCGTGGCGGCACGCCGTGCACATGGCGGTCGCGCTGGCCCTGACGGTGCTGATGATCTGCCTGGTGGGCCGGGTCACCGCGCACTACGGGCTGTCGGTGCTGGGCATCGGCGATCTGGGCGGCGGCCTGTCCGGGGACGTGTTCCTGCGGCCCCGGCTGTGGGGCGCGGTCGGCCTGGCCGTGGCGTGGGGGCTGGTCACCGGATTCCTCGGCGCGCTGCTCGCACGGTGGCTGGTACGGCGCGGGCGGGGCGTGGTCGGGTACGGGTCCGAGTAGCGGCGGGCCCTCCGGAGCCCACGGCGTCCGCGACGGCGGGGACGGCGGGGACGGGCGCGGCACCGTCGCCCCGGTCCGCTCCGGGGTCGGCCCCGGGTCCGCCGACGACGCCGGGCCGGACAGGGAGGACGGGGAGGACGGCCCCGTGCCCTGGGCACCGGACGTACCCGGTGCGGCGGCCGCTGCCTACTTCCGCATCACGACCGGCTCGTGGCGGCGCAGCAGCCGGGAGACGACGAAGCCGAAGACCGCGGAGAGCACGACGAGCATGCCGACGTCGAGCAGCCAGACGTCCACCGTGTGCGCGAACAGGGGATCCGAGGTCCGCTCGCCGGGCGAGATGGAGCCCAGTCCGATGGTCCCGGCCATGGCGCCCAGCGCCCACCGGGAGGGCACCAGCCAGGACAGCTGTTCCAGACCGGGCACGCCCTCCAGCTTGAGCAGGGCGCCGCAGAACACCACCTGGACGATGGCGAGCAGCACCAGCAGCGGCATCGTCACCTCCTCCTTGCGCACCAGCGCGGAGACCAGCAGCCCGAGCATCATCGCGGTGAACGCCAGCAGGGCGACGGCGATGGTGATCTCCAGCAGCGGTGGCAGCAGCACGCCCTGCCCGCCCGGCGCGTTGAGATCCACGCCGAGCAGGGCGACGAGGGTGAGCACCACGGCCTGGACGACGGTGATCCCGCCGAGAACGACGATCTTGGACATCAGATACGCCGATCTGGACAGGCCCACGGCCCGCTCCCGCTGGTAGATCACGCGTTCCTTGACCAGTTCGCGCACCGCGTTGGCCGCGCCGGTGAGCACTCCGCCCACGCAGAGGATCAGCAGCGTGTTGATCGCGGTCTGCTGGGTCAGCTCGCCGCCGGCCAGGGCACGGGCCATCGCACCCATCACGAAGGGCAGGGCGATCATCACGGCGAGGAAGGTGCGGTCGGCGCTCAGCGCGGCCGTGTAGCGGCGTACCAGCGTGCGCAGCTGGGCGAACCTGCTGCGCGGCCGCGGCGGTGGTTCGATCTCGACGGGTCCGGAGCGGGGCCGGTGCGGCTGGCCGTCCTCGTCGGCGACGTAGCGCCGGTGCAGCGCGGAGCCGGCGAACCGGCCGGCCCAGTCGCGGTCCCGGTCCAGTTCGAAGGCCTCGAAGGCCTCGGGCCACTGATCGAACTCGAAGAACGGCAGGGCCCTGTCGGGCGGGCCGTAGTAGGCCACCTTGCCGCCGGGCGCGAGAACGAGGAGCCGGTCGCACACGTCGAGGTTGAGCACGCTGTGGGTGACCACGATGACGGTGTGCCCGTCGTCGGCGAGGCCGCGCAGCATGTGCATCACCGAGCGGTCCATGCCGGGGTCCAGGCCGGAGGTCGGCTCGTCGAGAAAGAGCAGCGACGGCTTGGTGAGCAGCTCCAGGGCGACGCTGACCCTCTTGCGCTGGCCGCCGGAGAGGCTGTGCACGGGCTGGTCGGCGCGCTGCTCCAGCCCGAGTTCGCGCATCACCTCGTCGATCCGGGCGAGCCGCTCGGCCTTGGCGGTGTCCTGCGGGAAGCGCAGTTCGGCGGCGTAGGACAGGGCGCTGCGGACGGTCAGCTGGGAGTGCAGGATGTCGTCCTGCGGCACGAGGCCGATGCGCTGACGCAGCTCCGGGTAGTCGTGGTAGAGGTCGCGGCCGTCGTAGAGGACGGTGCCGCGGTCGGCGGGCCGCTGCCCGGTGAGGGCGTTGAGCAGCGTCGACTTCCCGGCGCCGCTGGGTCCGACGACCGCGAGCAGGCAGTCCACTCCGACCGGGAAGGACACGTCGTCGAGCAGGGTCTTGCTGCCGCCCTCGACGGCGACCGTGAGGTCCTGCACATCGAGGGAGATCTCACCGGTGTCGACATACTCCTGGAGCGTGTCGTCGACCAGGCAGAAGTCCGAGTGGCCGACGCCGATGATGTCGCCGGGGCCGATCAGCGCGGCGGTGACGCGCAGCCCGTTGAGGTAGGTGCCGTTGTGGCTGCCGAGATCGACGATCTCGTACGTGCCGTCGGCCTGGGTACGCAGTTCGGCGTGGTGCCGGGAGACGATCAGGTCGTCGACGACGAGGTCGTTGTCGGCGGCACGGCCGATGCGGACCGTGCGGGTGGGCAGCGGACGTACGTGCGTGGGCTGCCGGTAGGTCGAGGTCAGCGCGGGGTGGGAGACGACGGCGAGGCGATCGGGGACCGCCTGGATGGGCCGGTCGGTCAGGATGATCCGGGGGCCGTCGGCGGGACTGCCGAAGTGGATGACGCTGCCGGGGCCGACGTCCCGGGCGTCGATGCGGTGCCCGTCGGCGTACGTGCCGTAGGCGCTGTGTTCGTCCTGGAGCGTCCAGTGGTCGTGCTCCGCCCGCAGCACAGCGTGGTGCCACGAGACCCGGTCGTCGTCGATGACGATGTCGCTCAACGGGTCCCGCCCGACGTGGTAGTCGCGGCTCGGACTCATCACCGTGGAGCCGGTGTCGGTCTCCAGGACGAGTTCGGGCGCGGTCGGAGCGCCCGGTCGCTCAGCCATGCCAGAATTCTACCGATTTGCCCATGCATGCGCCCGGGCGGTGCTGGTGCTGCCGGGCCGAGCGGCAGGCGCAGACGCCGCGCGGCCGAGGCCGTCGGACGGGTGCGGCTCAGCCGACGGGTACCAGCAGGGGCGGCGCGGCGCGCTGCATGCGCAGGGCGTCCACGGACTCGGCGAGCAGTTCGTACTCGGTGGTGTCGTCGCTGGTGGCGATGCGCACCAGCCGCCCCGCGGCCAGGTCGTCGGCGACCCGCTCCTGCCGTGCGTCGTCGGCGCACCAGGCGCGGAGCACCGCCGGCACGTCGGGCACGGTGTCGGCGACCGGGGTCAGGACTCCGGGCGGCAGGTGAGGGGTGTCCGGCTGCGGATCGAGGCGCTCGGCGATCCACGAGGCGCGGTCGCGCAGCCACCACAGGGCGAGGGCGAGGGTGGGCGCCCGGTAGGTGCCCAGGGGTACGCCGACACGGCGGCCGTCGCAGACGCCGTACGCGGTGACATGGCACAGGAACTCGTCGTGCACTGGTCCCCTCCCCCGTCGCCCGGCCCACCGGCGGGTCCGGCCGGGCGCCACTGCGGATCGTGTGCGGTGTGTGAGGGCGCTGTCGCGTGCGGTGAGGCGGCCCTGAGGTCGAGTATGTTGACTGCTGAAACACTGTCACCACGACTTTCCGGCCAGTCTCCTGGCATATTCACCGGCCACGGTGGCCAGAACGCGATGAGTTCTCCCGCCGTCGGCGGTCTCCCCTGTGACGAGCCCGTTGGCGGACCGCCGGGCGACGGACCGCCGGGCGACGGAATCGGCAGCGGAGGACGTCATGGCCACGACCGGAGAGCTTCCCGAGGAATTCACCGCCGTACTGCGCCGCAACCCGGGCGAGGGCGGCTGGACCTGTCTGGCCTGGCCCCGCTCCGTGGAGTTCTTCGGCACCCGCGGACTGGTCAAGGTCCGCGGCACGATCGACGGGCACCCCTTCCGCAGCTCCTTCATGGCGCTGGGGGACGGCACCCACATGCTGCCCGTGAAGGCGGAGATCCGGCGGGCCATCGGCAAGCAGGAGGGCGACACCGTCACCGTGCGCCTGGAGGAGCGCCTGAACCCCTGAGACCGGGCTCCGTCGGCGCCGCTACGCCTGGAGGACCGCGTCGATCCGGGCCAGTTCCTCGGCGTCGAAGTCGAGGTTCCGGGTGGCCGCGACGCTGTCCTCGAGCTGGCGCGGGCTGCTGGCGCCGACCAGCGCGGAGGTCACCCGGCCGCCGCGCAGTACCCAGGCCAGCGCCATCTGGGCCAGCGACTGCCCGCGGGACCGGGCGATCCCGTCCAGGCCGCGGAGCCGGTCCACCAGCTGCCCGGTGACCTTCTCCGAGCTCAGGAAGGGGCTGTCGCTCGCGGCGCGGGAGTCCTCGGGGATCCCGTCGAGGTACCGGGCGGTGAGCAGGCCCTGCTCCAGCGGGGAGTAGGCGATGGAACCGACCCGCAGCTCGTCCAGGGCGTCGAGCAGCCCCTCGCGCTCCGGGCGCCGGTCGAGCATCGAGTAGCGCGGCTGGTGGATCAGCAGCGGGGTGCCCAGGTCGGCGAGGATCCGGGCGGCCTCGCGGGTCTGCTCGGCAGAGTAGTTGGAGACACCGACGTAGAGGGCCTTGCCCTGCCGGACCGCCGAGTGCAGGGCGCCCATCGTCTCCTCCAGCGGAGTCTCCGGGTCCGGGCGGTGCGAGTAGAAGACGTCGACGTATTCCAGGCCCATGCGGTGCAGGCTCCGGTCGAGCGAGGACAGCAGGTACTTGCGCGATCCCCACTCACCGTACGGGCCCGGCCACATCAGGTGGCCGGCCTTGGTGGAGATCACCAGTTCGTCGCGGTAGGGCGCGAAGTCGGTGCGCAGCGCCGCGCCGAGGGCGGACTCGGCGGCGCCGGGCGGCGGCCCGTAGTTGTTGGCCAGGTCGAAGTGGGTGACGCCGAGGTCGAAGGCGCGGCGCAGGATGGCGCGCTGGGTCTCGACCGGGCGGTCCGGGCCGAAGTTGTGCCACAGCCCGAGCGAGAGCGCGGGGAGCTTCAGGCCACTGCGTCCGCTCCGCCGGTAGGGCTGGTCGGCGTATCGGTCGGGGTGTGCGGTGTACAACGCGACTCCAGAGGGATTGGCACCGGGGGCACCGGCTGCCGGGAGCCGGTGCGTACGGGTAGGTACTCTCGCGCGATCGGCGGGCAGCGGTCCAACAGGAGAATCCGATCGGATTCAGCGCCTACGCTTCTCAGTCATGGAACTGCGCCATCTCCGGCACTTCGTGGCCGTCGCCGAGGACCGGCACTTCACCCGTGCGGCGGAGCGGCTGCTGGTCTCCCAGTCCGGGCTGTCGGCCTCCGTCCGGGCACTGGAGCGGGAGCTGGGGACCCCGCTGTTCGTGCGGACGACCCGCCGGGTGACGCTGACGGAGGCCGGGCGGGCCCTGCTGGGCGAGGCGCGGCGGATCCTGGCCCAGGTGCGCTCCGCGCACGAGGCGGTCGCCGCCGTGCAGGGAGTGCTGCGCGGCACGCTGTCGCTGGGCACCGAGCAGTGCATCGCCGGGGTGCCGGTGGCCCGGCTGCTGGCCGCGTTCCGGCAGCGCCACCCGGACGTGGAGATCCGGCTGCGGCAGGCCGGGTCGGACGAACTGGCGGAGGAGGTCGCCGCCGGACGCCTGGACCTCGCCTTCGCCTACCGGACCCGGCCGGACCCGGACCAGCTGCGCTCGGTGCCACTGAACAGCGAGCCGATGACGCTGCTGTGCCACCCCGGCCACCGGCTGGCGGGCGGTCCCGCGGTGACGGGTCCGCCGGACCTCGCCGACGAGGTCTTCGTCGACTTCCACCCGGACTGGGGGCCGCGCCGGGTGACCGACGCCGCCTTCGCCGCGGCCGGGGTGCGGCGGACGGTCACGCTGGAGGTCAACGACGTGCACGGGCTGCTCGACCTGGTGGACGAGAACCTCGGCGTCGCAGTGGTGCCCCGGCACTTCCGGCACAAGCGGGCGTCGCTGGCCTCGCTGCCGCTGAGGGACACGGGCGAGGCGGTCTACGAGACCGTCGCGCTGCTGCCGCCCGAGCCGATCACCAGCCCGGCGGCCCGGGCGCTGATGAGGCTGCTGGAAACGGGCGGCGCCTGAGCGGCGGGTGAGTCATGGTGGACGCATGCATGCGAAGGACATCCTCGTCGAGGGCTACGGCCGCATCCGGGAAGAGGTCCGTGCCGCCGTCGAGGGCCTCGGACCCGACGAGCTGAACGCCCGCCCCGGGGGCGACGCCAACTCGGTCGCCTGGCTGGTCTGGCACCTCACCCGCGTCCAGGACGACCACATCGCGGATGCCTTCGGCCTCGACCAGGTGTGGCTCGCCGGGGGCTGGGGGAAGCGCTTCGGACTCGGCCTCCCCCGCCACGACACCGGATACGGCCACAGCTCCGCCAAGGTCGCCGAGGTGCGCGTCGACTCGGCGGACCTGCTGACCGGCTACTACGACGCGGTGCACGAGCAGACCCTCGGCGCCCTGCGCTCGGTGACCGCCAAGGACCTGGAGCGGATCGTGGACGAAGGCTGGGACCCGCCGGTCACCCTGGGGGTGCGGCTGGTCAGCGTCCTGTCCGACGATCTCCAGCACGCCGGACAGGCCGCTTATGTGCGCGGGCTGCTTCAGAGCGCGGCTTCGTAGCCCGGCAGGACGACGTCCCGGATCAGGGCGCTGCGCTCGTCGAACGGGATGAAGGCGCTCTTCACCGCGTTCACGGTGACCGTGCGCAGGTCCGCGGCCGTCCAGCCCGCCTGCTCCACCAGCAGGGACATCTCCCGGGTCATCGTGGTGCCGGAGACCAGGCGGTTGTCGGTGTTGAGGGTGACCCGGAAGCCGAGGTCCCTCAGCGCGGTGATCGGGTGCTCGGCGATGGAGGTCGCGGCGCCGGTCTGCAGGTTGGAGGTGGGGCACATCTCCAGGGCGATCCGGCGGTCGCGGATCCAGCCGGCGAGCCGGCCCAGCTTGCCGGAGCCGAGGTCGGGGATGTCGTCGGTGATGCGCACACCGTGGCCGATGCGCTGGGCGCCGCACACCTGGAGCGCCTGGTGGATGCTGGGCAGACCGTGGGCCTCGCCGGCGTGGATGGTGAAGGGCACGTTCTCGCGGCGCAGGTGCTCGAAGGCGGCCAGGTGGTCGGCGGGCGGGAAACCGTCCTCGGCGCCCGCGATGTCGAAGCCGACGACACCGGCGTCCCGGAAGGCCACGGCCAGGTCGGCGGTCTCCTTGGTGCGGTCGAACATCCGCATGCCGCACAGCAGGGTGCCGACGCGCACGGGGGTCCCGGCCGCCGCGGCCTTCGCCATGCCGGCGGCCAGCCCCTCCTGGACGGTCTCCACGACCTCCGGCAGGGTCAGCCCGCCCTTGAGCATCAGCTCGGGGGCGTAGCGGACCTCTCCGTAGACGACGCCGTCGGCGGCGAGGTCCAGGACGTACTCCTCGGCGGTGCGCAGCAGTCCCTCGCGGGTCTGCATCACGGCGAGGGTGTGCTCGAAGGTGGCGATGTAGCGCACCAGGTCGCCGGAGTTGGCGGCCTCGTAGTACCAGGCGGCCAGCTCGTCGGGGTCGGTGGTCGGCAGGGTGTGACCGACGGCCCGGGCCAGCTCCACGACGGTGGCGGGGCGCAGGCCGCCGTCGAGGTGGTCGTGCAGGACCGCCTTGGGCAGGCGGCGGATCACATCGGTGTCTATGCGCGTAGATGACATATGCGGTCGTTCCTCGGCTGTCGGTGAGCGGTCGTGCGGGTGGTCAGTCGACGGCAGGCTGGAGCAGGTCCCAGCGGTTGCCGTACAGGTCCTGGAAGACGGCGACGGTGCCGTACGGCTCGTGCCGGGGAGTCTCCAGGAAGGTCACGCCGGCGGCGGCCATCCGGGCGTGGTCGCGGGCGAAGTCGTCGGTGTGCAGAAAGAACCCGACGCGCCCCCCGGTCTGGTCGCCGACCCGGGCATGCTGCCCCTCGCCCCTGGCGCGGGCCAGCAGCAGCCCGGTGCCCGGCACGGACCCGGGCGGCTCGACGACGACCCAGCGGGAGCCGTCGGGCCGGGGCGTGTCCTCGGCGAGGCGGAAGCCGAGGGCCTCGGTGTAGAAGCGGATCGCCTCGTCGTAGTCGTCGACCACGAGGGCGACCAGGGCGATACGGGGCATCGGGACCTTCCGGTGCGGACGATTGACCGGAGAGGTTATACGTAAAACGCGCGCGACGCCAGTGTCCGGCTCACGTCCGTCCGCCCTTCTCCGCCGGCTCGGGCCCCCACGCCCGCCCCCGCGGCCCAGGTCCGCGGTCCCCGTTCTCGAGCCGGAGGCGCACCGGGGAGCCGTCGGCCAGCGTGCTGCTCCATGAAGATCACCGAACCGCCCCGAAGCCCCGAGCGGCCGAGCGGGACACCCTGGACCGGCTGGAGCGGGAGCTGGACATCTGGGTGGCGTCGGCAGACGCCACCGGGCTGCCCTGCCTGGTCCCGCCGTGGTTCGTACGGCACCGAGAGGCCGTGTGGCTCTCCACGCGGCTCACCAACCCGACCGGCCGCAATCTGCGTGCGGGAGGCCGGACCCGGCCGGCGTTCGGGCACACCCGGGACGTCGTACTGATCGACGGCGTCGTGGAGTCGATCACGGCTCGGGAGGTGCCGTCGGCGGCGGGCGCAGGCGTTCCTCCGCAAGACCGGCTGGGACCCGCGCGAGGCCGGGGGCTCCTACGCGTACTTCCGGGTACGCCCCGAGGCGGTCCAGGCCTGGCACGAGGAGCGGGAGCAGCAGGGGCGGCATCTGATGCGGAACGGGGCGTGGACCGCCTAGGGGCACCGCTCGCACACCGGGCTCCGGAGCAGGCCCGTCGGCCCGCCCGGCGGGGCCGGACGGACGGGCGGACGGACGGGCCGGACGGACGGGCCGGACGGACGGGCGGACGGGCGGGCGGACGGGCGGGACGGACGGGCGCCCCACGGCGGGACGCCGACGGCGCCCGCGGGGACCGTGGACCGGGCCGGGGCGCCGTGCGACGGTTCCGGCGCGGCCGGTCAGCAGTACAGGTTGCCTCCCGTCGGAACGCCGAGGATCTGGGCGAACTGCTGGTACTTGCTCACGCGGCTCTGCACCTGCGCCGGATTGCGGCCGTCGCACTCCAGGGAGCCGTTGATGGAGCGGATGGCGTGGCCGAAGCCGGCGCCGGTGACCATGGCGTTGTGGCCGGTCATGGAACCGGGGCCGGACTGGGTGTTCCAGTACCACAGGGCGGTCTTCCAGGCCACGGCCGCGTCGTTCTGCACCAGCCACGGGTTGTTGAGCAGGTCGAGGCCGAGGGCGTCGCCGGCGGCCTTGTAGTTGAAGTTCCAGCTGAGCTGGATCGGGCCGCGCCCGTAGTAGGCGGCCTGTCCGGCCGGGCAGCCGTAGGGCCGGCTCCAGTCGCAGTAGTGCGGGTAGTTGGCGGTGTTCTGCTCGACGATGTGGACCAGTCCGCCGGTCTCGTGGCTGACGTTGGCGAGGAAGGCCGCGGCCTCCTGCTTCTTGGTGGTGTCGCTTCCGGTGTTGGCGAAGCCCGGGTAGGCGCTGAGCGCGGCGGTCAGACCGCCGTAGCTGTAGAACGAGTTCCGGCCCGGGAACATCTGGTTGAACTGGGCCTCGGTGACCACGAAGTCGCCGACGGGGGTCTCGGAGCCGCCGCAGGCGTACGGGTCCCAGTACCAGGTGCTGATCGTCGGGTCGTAGCCCGGGTTGGCGTGCTCGGCGATGTAGGCCCGGCCGTCGGTGTACCGGACGATGTCACCGGCGGCGTAGGACCTGCCGGCCACCCAGTTCGGATAGCTGGAACAGGGTGCGGCGGCGGCCGGCCCGGCAGGCAGCAGCACCGGGACGGTGCCCGCGAGGGCGAGGGTGGTCACGAGGGCGGAGATACGGCGTCTCGACACCTGGTCAACTCCTTTGCGGGACACGGCCGCTCCCGTGCCCGCGCAGGGCTGGGCGGAGCCCCGGGTGCGCGTGCCGGCCCGGCCGGCCACGGCGTCGGGGGCGGCCGTGGTGGGGGGTTGTGGTGCCACACTCAATCGCTTTGGTCTGTACCAGTCAAGGGTGTAGACCAGTTCGGCCCCACCGGATTTCGGCGGGCCGGCGCCGGGCGCGCGGCGGACTCAGCCCAGCGGCTTCTCCAGCACCGCCTTTCGATGGCTGAACGTCTCGATCGACCAGCGGCCGTGATAGCTGCCCATTCCGCTCTCCCCCACCCCGCCGAACGGCAGGTCGGAGACGGTGAGATGAGCCAGCGGCAGCCCGTGGCCGAGGCCGCCCGAGGACGTCTCCGCGGCGAACCGCTCGCGCACCTCGGCGGAGTCGGTGAACACGTACAGGGCGAGCGGCTTGTCGCGCTCGTTCACGAATCCGACGGCCTCGTCGGGGCCGGCGACGGTGACGATCGGCAGGATCGGACCGAAGATCTCCTCCTGCATCACCGGTGCCGCGGGGTCGACATCGGCGAGCACGGTCGGCGCGAGGTACTTCGCGCTCCGGTCACCGACGCCACCGACGACCACCCGGCCGGAGCCGAGCAGACCGGCCAGCCGGTCGTAGTGGCGCTCGTTGACGATCCGGCCGTAAGCCGGGGAGGCCGCCGGGTCGGTGCCGTACAGCGCCTCGACGGCGCGGGCCAGGGCGCCTTCGAGGGCCCCGGCGGTCCCCGGGTCGGTGAGCACGTAGTCGGGGGCGACGCAGGTCTGGCCGGCGTTGAGGAACTTGCCGCGCACCAGCCGGTCGGCGACCACGTCGAGGTCGGTGCCGCGGTCGACGAACGCCGGGGACTTGCCGCCCAGTTCGAGGGTGACCGGGGTGAGATGTTCGGCGGCGGCGCGCATCACGATGCGGCCGACGGTGCCGTTGCCCGTGTAGAAGATGTGGTCGAACCGCTCGGCGAGCAGTGCGGTGGTCTCCGGGACGCCGCCCTCGACCACGGCGACGGCGTCGGTGTCGAGGTACCCGGGCAGCAGCCGGGCCAGCGCAGCGGAGGTGGCGGGTGCCAGCTCGCTCGGCTTGGCGACCACCGCGTTGCCCGCGGCCAGGGCGCCGACCATCGGGGCGAGCAGCAACTGGACAGGGTAGTTCCAGGGCGCGATGACGAGGACGACGCCGAGAGGGTCGTACTGCGTCCAGGCCCGGGCGTCCGCGCCGAGGTGCTCCGGGACGGGGGCGGGCTCGGGGCGCAGCCAGCCGTCGAGGCGTTCGAGGGTGTGGTCGATCTCGCGGACAGTGAAGTCGATCTCCGTGCGGTGCGCCTCGGCGGAGCTCTTGCCGAGGTCGGCGCGGAGCGCGGCGGCCAGGTCCGGGCCACCCTCGGTGAGCAGGGCGCGCAGTCGGCGCAGTTGGCCGGTCCGCCAGCCGACGGGCCGGGTGCGGCCGGTGCGGTAGGTGCCGCGCAGCCGGGCCACGGCGTCGGCCGGCGGCTCGGGGGCGGGGCTCTCGGGGGCGGGATGGTTCACGGTGCCTCACTCGTGGTGCGCGCGGGCGTCCCGGCCCGCGGTCGGGGTGGCGCCGGACGGTCCGGTGACGGCCCGGCGGCATCAGATGTATATGCCAACCTTTTGTCGCCGACATGTGTTCCACGGATCGGCCTCCATCACCGCACACCGCTCCCACCACTACACATAAGGGCTAAATAAGAGCAGAATGAACATACGCGGTGCTTACCGCATACCGCATCAGAAGCGGTCGGCCCTGTCAGTCAAAGGAGACGACTCATGGCCAACGTCTCGCACACCAGAGGTGACATATCGAGCCATCCTGATGCCCAGGAGATGCGGGCCCGCTACGCCCGCATGCTCGGCGGGCGTGACGTGGCACTCGTGGACGGGCCGGTGTTCCTGCTCGGCCTGTACTGTGCCGTGTCGCCGTGGATAGTCCACTACACGGCGAGCCAGCCCGCGCTCGTTCCCCACAACCTGATCATGGGCATCGCGATCGGTCTGCTGGCCCTCGGGTTCACCAGGGCCCCGGAGCGCATGTACGGCCTGAGCTGGGCCATGTGCGCCATCGGCGTGTGGATGATCATCTCGCCCTGGATCGTCGGCACCAGCCCGGACGCCGGCGTCGTGTGGAACAACGTCGTCATCGGTGCCCTGGCCGTGCTTCTGGGGCTCGTCTGCGCCGGTACGGCGGCGAGGAGCGCCCCCAAGGCGTAGCGGCCCCGGGAAGCACCCACCGGCAACAGGCCGGTCCGCACCCTGCGGACCGGCCCGTGCAGCGCCGGACGGCCGCCGCTCAGTCGCTCGGCACCAGCCAGGGCTCCTGTGCGAGCGGACTGCCGGTCTCCGGCATCGACTTGAGGTTGGACAGCGCCGCCGGCCAGCCCACCGCGACCTGGGCGCGCTCGGTCTCGCCGGCGAGATTCTCGTGGGTGACGGTCAGGCGGACGATGTCCGCGTGCCGGCGGATGTCGAACGTCACCCGGGAGTGCCGGTCGGACCGCTCCTCGTCTCCGGGCTCGGCCCAGGTGGTGACCAGCCGGTGGGGGCGTTCGCTCACCTCCACGACGCCCACGACGCCCACGACGCCGGAGCCGTCGGTGCGGACGTGCGCCCAGCGCGATCCGGGCTGCCCGGGTGACTGCGCCGGGAGTGCCCGCCGGACCGGAGGGGCGCTACAGGTGCGCGCGGTCCCGCCCGGAGCGGCGCCGGACGGCCCGGCGCCGGAGCCGACGGAGGAGATCCGCGCCGCACCGCCGCTGCCGCGGCGGGCGCGGGGGATCGGCGGTAGCCGCCGGTTCGCCCCGCCCCTCCCCGTCCGCCCCCGGTTGCACCGCCGCACAGGCCGGCCGCCGTCGGGGGCGTGGACGTCGTCCGGTCGCGTCAGGCGTTCGCCCCGGGCCGGAAGCGCCGGTGGAGGACGGCGCCGCCGAGGACGAACGCGACGCCGCCCGCCAGGGCCGGGAGCATCGCGTCCGTGCCGGTGTGCGCGAGGGCACCGGTGGGCGGCCGGGCCTCCTCCGGCGCCGGCATCGGGCGGTCGGCGGGCGGTGCGGGCGGCTGGGGGGCCGGCTCGGCGGGGCGCTGCGGGCGCGAGGGGCGCTCTCCGGGACCGTTCACGGACTGGTTGCCGGTCGCCGGGGTGCCGACGCCCACCACGTTCACCGAGTTGCCGCTGACGTTCACGGGGAGGCGGACGGGCAGCTGCACGCCGTTGCCGGAGAGCACACCCGGTGAATCCTTTCCGCGGCTCCCGGCGGCGGCCGTGCCGGACGACGCGGGGCCGCCCGCCCCGTCGTCGCGCGCGCGGTCGCCCTCCCGGTCCGCGCGGCCGGTGGCGGCGCAGCCGTTGCCCGCGGCGGGGTTGAGGAGTCCGGCCACGTTCACGGTGTTCCCGCAGACGTTCACCGGGAGGTGCACCGGCAGCTGCACGGTGTTGCCGGAGATCAGCCCGGGCGAGCCCGCCGCGGTCCCGTCCGCGGCGGCTCCGCCGGAGACGTGCGCCGACGCCGGGACCGTCACGGCCATCGCGCCGGAGGCGGCGACGGCGAGCACACCGTATCGGGTAACCCTTCGCATGAGGTTCCCTGCCTTCCAGACATGGTCACGGGCGCTCGCCCGCACCGGATAAAACGCGGGCGCACCATCCGAGTTATGGCTTATCGGCCTTTCACTCCATCGAGTGGCCCGTTTGTCGAACGAGCGGCAAAGAAGCCGCACACACTCGCGTCTCGCACACGCGTGCGAGACATGCGGGGGGGTCCGCCCGCCCGGAGGCGCGGCCCCGGGGTGCCGCTTATGGTGAGCGAAGGCGCCGATCTCCGGTCCGCGACGGGGCGCCCGGGAGGCATCGATGCAGGTCAGGCTCTCGATACGGTCCTCGCTCCGGCGCTGTGCGGTCATCGGTGCGCTGGTGCCGGCTCTGCTCGGGGCGGGGCTGCCCGCCGTGGCCGCGGACGACGGCGACGGCGAGGGGACGCCCGGCCTGTCGCGCTTCTACGACCAGACGATCGGCTGGTCCGCCTGCAAGGGCCTGGACATGCCCGACGACCTGCAGTGCGGGAAGGTCACGGTGCCGCTCGACTACGGCCGCCCGGACGCGGGAACCCTCGACCTGGCCCTGGCCCGGCACCGGGCGACGGGTGACTCCCGGGGCTCGGTGCTGCTGAACTTCGGCGGCCCGGGCGGCTCGGGCGTCACCGGACTCGCCGTCGGCGGCAAGGAGTTCATGCATCTGACCAACGGCTACGACGTGGTGGGCTTCGACCCCCGGGGGGTCGGCCGGTCCTCGCCGGTCAGCTGCGGACCCGGTTCCGTGGAGATCATGGAGGCGACGGACGGGGACGAGGATCTGCGCGACCCCGAGGAGGTGCTCCGTCAGCTGCGCAGCGCCGCCGCCGAGTGCGCCGAGCACTCCGGTCCGGTCCTGCCCCGCATAGGCACCGTCGACGCCGCCCGCGACCTGGATGTGATGCGGGCGGCGCTCGGCGACGACAGGCTCAACTACCTGGGCTTCTCCTACGGCACCCGGCTCGGCGCGGTGTACGCGGCACAGTTCCCCGACCGGGTGGGCCGGATGGTGCTGGACGGGGTGGACACCCTGACCGAGCCCCTCACCGAGCAGGGGCTGGCCGGCGCCCGGGGGCAGCAGCGGGCGCTGGAGCACTTCCTCCTCTGGTGCACCGAGGGCGTGGGCTGCCCCTTCGGCCAGGACTCCCGCACCGCCCGCCGGCAGATGGTGCAGCTCGTCCGCTCGCTGGACGAGGATCCGCTGCCGACCGCGTTCGGCGAACCGTTCACCGGGCAGGACCTGGTGGGTGCCGTCGGGCAGGCCCTGTACAGCCGCGAGCTGTGGCCCCTGCTGGCCCGGTCCCTCGCCCTGCTGGTGGAGCACGGCGACCCGAGTGCCCTGGAGGGTTTCGTCTCCGGCGGCGTCACCTTCCCGGTACGGCGCGCGGCGGACGGCGGCCTCACCGACCCGGAGGACATCCCGCTGGACAACCTCCCGGCGGCGCTGATGGCGATCAACTGCGCCGACGACCCCGACCGCCCCACCGCGGAGCAGGTCACCCGCTCCCTGGAGCGGCTGCGCGAGCGGTACGAGGAGGCCTCGGAGGTCTTCGGCCGCTACCGGCTCACCCAGGTGTTGATGTGCTACGGCCGTCCCAAGGGCACCGACTACATCCGGGACGAGGTCAAGGACCTGGACACACCGAAGATGCTGCTGGTCGGCACCCGCGGCGATCCGGCGACTCCGTACCGCTGGACCGTGCAGACGGCCGCGCGGCTCGGCCCGTCCGCGGTGGTGCTGGACAACAAGGGCGAGGGGCACACCGGGTACGCCTCCTCCGAGTGCGTGCACCGCAAGGTCGACGACTTCCTGCTCTACGGCTCCCTGCCGCCCAGCGGCAGCTCCTGCGGCTCCCCGGACCCCGCGGGCGAGGACGGCGGCGAGGGCGCCTGAGCGACGGGCGACGGCGCGTTCCGGCGGGCTGCACCGCCGGAACGCGCCGCCGGGCTGCGCGCCCCGCGACCGCATGTCCCCGATGTTCGGGGATACTCCGAATGCCCGACCGGCTCATCGGTCCTATCGTGCTGACATGGAGCACGATTTCAGTCCCGCCACCCTCGCCGAACTGCGGCGCCCCCGCCCCTATCCCGCGGTGTCGGTGCTGACGCCGACGCACCGCCGCGAACCCGACAACGCCCAGGACCGGCTCCGGCTGCGCAACGCGGTCACCGAGGCCAAGAGGCAACTGGAGGCCGATCCCGCCGTCAGCCGGGACCGGCGTATCGAGGTCGCCCGGCAGCTCGACGCGGCGCTGGCCGAGGTCGATCTGGCGCACGCCGAGGAAGGGCTGGCGATCTTCGCCGCCCCGGGCGAGCACCAGGTGTGGACGCTGGCCCGGAGCGTGCCCGAGCGCGTGGTGCTCTCGGACACCTTCCTGACCCGCAACCTGGTCGCCGCACACACGGCCGAGCGGCCGTTCTGGGTCCTGTCCGTCGCCGCCGACCAGGTCACCCTGTGGAGCGGCGGCACGGACCGCGTCGTCGAGGACCGCACCGGCGGCTTCCCGATGACCAGGGCCGAGACCAACTTCGATCCCGAGCGCCAGGAGCGCATCGGGGACGCACCGAGCACGTTCCGGGACGAGGGCATCCGCCGGTTCCTGCGCGACGCCGACACCGCGCTGACCGAGGTGCTGCGCCGTCATCCGCGCCCGCTGTACGTCACCGGCCCGCAGGCCGCGCTGGCCCTGCTCGACGGGGCGGCGAGCACCGCCCGGGGTGCGGTGCACATCCCGCACGGCGGGCTGGCGCACGGCACCCCGGAGGCGGTGTGGCAGGCGGTGCGGCCGCTGCTCGCCGCCGAGGCGCGCCGCTCCACCGACGCCGTGGCCCGGGAGCTGGAGTCGGCCCGCGGGCGCCGGGACTTCGCGGCCGGCGTGGACGAGCTCTGGCAGAGCGCCCGGGCGGGCCGGGTCCGGCTGCTGGCCGTCGAGGAGAACTACCGGACCACGGTGGTCGACCTCGGCGACCATCTGGAGCCGGCCGGCAGCGGCGATGTGGACGCCCGCGAGGACATCGTGGACGAGATCGTCGAGCAGTGCCTGGAGACCGGTGCCGACGTGCGCTTCGTCCCGGACGGCACGCTCGCGGACGCGGACGGCATCGCGGGCGTGCTGCGGTACTGAGCACCGGCGCCGCAGGTGGGTGACGGCCGTCCGGCGGCACTCCCGGACGGCCGCAGCACCGGACTTTGCGAACACCCGCCCGTCGAACACACAGGCGCCCATGCAGCGACCCCTCCCGTCCCCCAAGTCCCTTACGTCTCCTGCTGTTTGGCCTTGCGGCGGGTACGCAGTTCCGGGCGACGGAGCCGCGCGGCGGAGACTATGACATATGCCCTCGGCATCGCCGTATCGGGTGTTGCCAAATCCCTTACAGGGCAACGCGGGCTGTGCAACAGTCGTAACGGTCCTTCCCTCAGCCTCGGTTCCGCCTTGGTCGCGTACCGTCTGCACACCGGAGTGCGTCATGCCGTCCCATCTCTCCGCGGACCGTCCCTCCGCCCAGCCGCCGGGCCGCGGCTCGGTCGAGGCGTTGATATCGCAGACGCGGCGGCTCAAGGGCGATGTCGACGCGGTGCGGCGCGGTGCGCAGGCCGAGGGCACGGACCCGCGCGAACGCTGGCAGCGGGCCCTCTACGACCTCGCCCTGCACCAGCTCGACGATCTGGACACCCACCTGGCGCAGCTGCGGGACGGCCCGCTGCCCGCCCCGGCGCCGGCGCCGGCCCCGCAAACCGCTCGGGCCTGGTCCGGGTCGCTGCTCAGCCGGGTCGGCAGCGCGGAGTGGAATCTGCTGACGGACGAGGCCGACTGGTCCGGTGAGCTGTACCAGATCCTCGGCCGGGACCCCGGTGCCGGGCCGCTCACCCTCGACGAGCTGCCGTCCCTGGTGGTCGACGAGGACCGGCCGAAGCTGACGGCGATGGTCACGGACTGTCTCGTCGACGCCCGGCCGATCGACGGGGAGTTCCGCATCGCGCGCCCCGACGGGCCCGCACGGACCGTGCACATCATGGGCGAGCCCGTGCTCGACGCCGACGGCAGCACCGCATCCATGTGGGCGGTGCTGCGGGACGTCAGCGAACTGCGGCGCAGCCAGCGGGTGGTGAGCGAGACCCGTGACTCGCTCCGCCGTGATCCGCCGCGACCGCAGGACGGGCACCGGGCCGGCACGGAGCCGCAGAAGGCCGCGCCGCCGAGCCGGCCGGGCTTTCTGCGGCTCCCGTCGCCGCACCGCTCCGCGCCGCTGGAACTGGCGGCCGGCGGGCTGCCCGACGCGGGCCCGGACGCCTGGGGACGGTACGAGGGCAGGTGGTACGACGCGTGCGACCTTGCCGACGGCGACCTCCTGCTCAGCATGGGCACGCTGACGCCGCACGCCGCCGTGCAGTCGCCGGACCCGGCGCTGCTGCTGGGCACCCTGCGCGGCCTGGCGATGGCGGGCACCGGCCCCGGACCGCTGCTGGAGGCGCTCGGCCGACTGCTCGACGCCACCGGGCGCCCGGCTCTGGCCGGCGCCGTGTGCTGCCGCTACCGGCCCGGCACCCGCACCCTGGTGTGGGCGCACACCGGACACCCCGCCCCCCTGCTGTTCCGCGACGGGACGGGGCGCCGGCTCGACGCGGAACAGCAGGGGCAGGCGGAGCAGCTCCTCGAACCCGGCGACCTGCTGGTCCTGCCCACCGCCGAGCCCGGTGACATCCCCCGCGATCCGCTCGCCCTGGGCCCGCGGCTCGCCGAGGACCGCACCGCGCAGGACGCCGTACACCTCCTCCTGGACGAGTTCGGCGCGTCCGGGCCTCTCTCCCCCGGTGACGAACCGGGTGTGCTGGTCGCCAGGGTGACGCCGTAGCCCCGGCCACCGCCCCCGGGCCGGGCAGCGCGCCCCGGCGGTGCGGCTATGCCTGGGCGCCGTCGGCCTTGCCCTTCCCTTTCGGCAGTGCCAGCCGGATCTCCTCCCGCAGGTCCTGGATCTTCGGATAGCCGGCGTACTCGGCCGTGAGCCGGTACATCTGACGCAGCCGGTCCCAGGTGCGGTGGGAGGAGTTGGAGCCCATCGACATCAGTGCCAGCCGGGCGTAGCGGTCGGCCTGCTCGGGGTCGTCGGCGATGAAACAGGCCGACGCCATGGACAGATGATCGAAGATCTTCGAGCGCTCCCGGCCGTCGATCCGCAGTTCCAGGGCCTTGTCCGCGTAGTACTGGGCGTGCGTGGCCGCCCCGGGCTCGAACTCCGCCAGGGTGCGGTAGGCGAGCGCCTGCATGCCGTACAGATCCTCGTCCTTGAAGGTCTGCATCCAGTCCGGCGGCTCGATGTCGTTGCGCTCGGAGACGAAGAGGTCCTCCGCCCGGCCCAGGGTGCGGCGCATCGCCTGGCCCTTGCCCATCGACGCCTGCGCCCACGCCTCGATGGTGTGGAACATCGCCCTGGTGCGGGGAAGCAGCTGCACACCGGAGCCCGAGGTGGCGAGCTTCATCAGGTGCAGTGCGTCGCCGGGACGGCCCAGATGCACCATCTGGCGGGCCGCCCGGGACAGCGCCTCGCCGGCCCGGGGGCGGTCCCCGCCCTCGCGTGCGGCGTGCGCGGCGATGAGGAAGTACTTCTGCGCCGTGGGTTCCAGACCGACGTCGTGCGACATCCAGCCCGCCAGGACGGCGAGGTTGGCGGCGACGCCCCACAGGCGCCGCTGGAGATGGGGTGGGTGGTGGTAGGCGAGCATGCCGCCCACTTCGTTGAGCTGGCCCACGACCGCCTTGCGCTGGAGACCGCCGCCGCGGGCGGCGTCCCAGGCGCGGAACACCTCCACCGAGCGCTCCAGTTCCTCGATCTCCTGCGACCCGACGGGGGCGGCCTCGTAGCGGTCGAACCCGGCGGGGTCGGCGGTGTGCAGGGGATGGTCGAGGTCGGGAGCGTCGGCAGCCAGGGCCGGGTCGGTGTGCAGCCAGTCGTGCATGGCGTTGCTGAGTGCGGATCCCGCGGCGAGCGCGGCGCCCGCGCCCACCAAGCCGCGTCGGTTGAGCATGAGGTCCATTCCCGTGAATTCGGTGAGGACCGCGGCGGTCCGCTCGGGCGCCCACGGCACTCCGTCGGGATGCTCGCTCCCGTCGCCCTGCCGTTTCCCCGCACGCCCGTGCCGGACCAGACCGAGGTCCTCGATGGTCACGACACGGCCGAGACGCTCGGTGAACAGGGCTGCCAGCACCCGCGGCACGGGATCGCGCGGGATCTCTCCCATGTCGATCCACCGCCGCACCCGCGAGGTGTCGGTCGCCAGCTGGGGGTGGCCCATGGCCGCCGCCTGCCGGTTGACCAGCCTCGCGAGTTCGCCCTTCGACCAGCCGGCCAGGCCGAACAGGTCCGCCAGGCGGGTGTTGGGTTCTCCGCTCACGTCAAGCCCCCAGGTTCTCGGCTGAGTTGACAGTAGCCCGGCAGGACATGCCGGGCGACTATTCGCCACGGTTCGCCAGGGTGCGCCAGATGGTGTGCCAGGGCTCATCGGGTGTCAGGTAGGAACGCGCCACCCCGACCCGGTCGCCGCAGGGGCATTCCCCAGGGTGCGTCCGCGTCGGCCAGGTCCGGGTAGCGCGTCGGCCCTTCCGCGAGGCGTTCCGCCTCCCGCGGAGCGTTCGACGAGCTCCTCCTCAGGCACAGCAGGCACACGAAGGGATCTGTCTCGCCCATGTACGCAGCATCGTCCCCCGTGTCCGCCCCGTCCCGGTCGCTGCACCCCCGTCCGGCGGGCAGCGGTCCCTACCTCGCCCCGGCGCGCCCGGCGGCCCCCGTGCTCGGGGCGGGCCGGGCGCGGCGCGCGACGGGCCCCGGCGCGCAGCCGCTCAGCGGGAGAATCGACCTGTCCGGCCCCCAGGGCACGCAGCTGCGCTCGGCGATCGCCTCGGTCAACCGGATCTGCCCGGAGTTCGCACCGGTGCAGGTGCTGCGCCGCAGCGGGCGGTCGGTGCTCCTGGTCGGCACCACCGGGCGCAGCACGGCGGTCGCCAAGTGTTTACTGGACCACTCCCCCGCCTGGGCGGAGCGCATCCGGCACGAGATAGCGGCCTACCGCTCGTTCGTCCGGCACCGCCCTCCGGTGCGGGTGCCGAGGCTGATCGCGGCGGATCCGGACAACTGCACACTCGTGGTGGAGCGGATGCCGGGGCGGGTGGCGGCACTCCAGCGGCACCCGGCGGACACGCCTCCGCGGCCGGACATCCGGGCGGCGCTCGGGGCGATCTGCCGGCTGAACGCCTGGCGACCGCCGGCGGGCACCTTCGACGCCCCGCTGGACTACGCGGCGCGGATCTCCCGGTACCACGAACTGGGGCTGCTCACCGACCGGGACCTGGGCGATCTGCAGAAGCTGCTGCACGGCATCGCCCATGCGGCGGGCCGGCACGGCATGGGGCAGTTCTGCCACGGTGACGCGCTGCTGTCCAACATGCTGCTGTCACCGGCCGGTCCGGTGCTGGTGGACTGGGAGCACGCGGGCTGGTATCTGCCGGGCTACGACCTGGCCACGCTGTGGTCGGTGCTCGGTGACGCGCCGGTGGCCCGCCGTCAGATCAGCCAGATCGCCCAGTCGGCGGGGCCGGCCTCGCGGGACGCGTTCCTGGTGAACCTGATGCTGGTGCTGACACGGGAGATCCGGACCTACGAGACGGCCGTGCAGCGCTCCATGCACGACCCGGCCCCGGCGGCTCCGTCCGCTGCTCCTCCGGGGGCGGTGCCGTCCGGGGAGGAGCAGCGGCTGCTGCTGCGGCGGCTGCACGACGACTGCCAGCTGGCCCGGCGGGCCGTACGGGCGGCGGTCGGCACTCGCTGACGGGCACGGCAGGCCCGCGGTGCGCAGGTCCGGGCGCACCGCGGGCCTGCCGCGTTGCGCAGCCTGCGCCGTGGGTGTGGGCGGGGTGGGACTCTCCGGTCAGCCCTGCTGGAAGAGCTCCGCGGGGAGCGGCTTGAGCAGGGCGTACAGGTCGTCGGTGATGGGGCGGTCCCAGGAGGCGATGGTCACCAGGACCTTGTCGCTGCGGTCGAACTGCACACAGGAGATCCGGCCCTCGGAGAGCTTGACACGGCGCACGATCAGCAGGTTGTCGCCCTGCATCACCGGTACGTCCTCGCTGCCGACGACGGTGACCTCGTCGTCGTTCTCCAGCGCAAGCAGCAGCTGGGCCACCTCGAAGGGGGGCTGTCCCTCCGGCAGCTCCCGGGCCGGGGACCCCTCCGGCAGATTGCCGATGATCATCGCGGGGCCGCGTCCGCCGAACAGGTCGTAGCGCAGGAAGACACCCTGGCAGCTGCCGTCGGGGGCGGGCAGCAGCCCGGCACCCAGATTGCCGGGCCAGTCGCCCGGGTCCATGGCCAGGACGTCGAAGTCGGGCCCGGCGGGTGTGGCGCTGCGGCGGCGGAGGAACGACATGCCGCCATGGTACGTGGCCGGACCGGTCGGGCGGCGTGCGGGCGGCCCCCGTTCCGGGGGCCGCCGTGCGGGGTGACGGGCACCGCACCGGTACCGTGGCGGGGCCGCCCAGAGGTCGTCCCGCCGGCCGCCTCGTGCCGCCCGCAGTCTCATGCAGTCGGCCGCCTCATGCAGTCGGCCGCCTCATCCCGTCGATGGCGGCACCACCGCGACGGGGCTCGCCGCGTGCAGCACCACGGCCTGGGTGACCGAGCCCATCATGCGGGCCGGGGCCAGCAGCCGACGGCGGTGCCGGCCGACGACGACCAGCTCGGCGTCCCGGGAGGCGGCGACCAGATGCGCTGCGGCGGCGCCCGGCCCCACGTACAGCCGGGCGTCGACGTCGGGGTGGCGGGCTCGGTGCGGGGTGAGGAAGCCGTCGGCCAGGGCCCGGGTCTCGTCCTCGACGGCCGTCTGGTCGATCATCGGCGGCACGATCTGGCCGGGCGCGGCCCAGGGCTGCACGGGCGCCGGGTAGGCGGCGATCACCTGCAGGCGGGCGTCACGCAGTGCGGCCTCGGCGAAGGCGAAGGCGAGCGTGGCCTCGTCGGGGCTGTCCACGTGCAGTCCGACGACCGTCCGGGGGCCGGGTCCGGCGGGCTCCTCGCCGTGGACCTCACGGCCGGGGCGGGGCACCACGACGACCGGGCACTCGGCGTCGCGGGCGACGGCCAGTGAGGTGGAACCGAGCAGCAGACTGGCGAAACCGCCGCGGCCCCGGGAGCCGGCCACCAGGAGCTGGGCCTCGGCGCCCAGCTCCGGCAGGGTGGCCTCGGGGGAGCCGTCCAGGCCCACGTACCGGGTGTCCGTCGCGTCGGCGCGGTCACGCAGGTGGGCGCGGGCGGCGTCGAGCACCGGGTCCTCGTAACCCGCCGGAGGGGCGACGGCCAGGATCTCGGAGCGGCCTCGGCCGGGGTGGTTCCGTACGTGCACCACATGGAGCGGGGCGTCGCGCCGGCCGGCGGCGTCCCGGGCCCAGTCCAGGGCGCGCAGGCTGTCGTCCGACCCGTCGACCGCCGCGATGACCGGCAGGGTGCTCATGGGTTCCTCACCTCCGGAGTACGACCGTTCCCCTCCCTGGCGCCAGCCTCGCTCAGGCGCCGGCGACGGGAGGGCACTCCGGGTCGCGTGTCCGGAAAAACCGGGGCAACACCCCCGGTTCAGGTGAGGTCGAACTCCCCCTCCCGCGCGCCCGTCACGAACGCGCCCCACTCGTCGGGGGTGAAGATCAGGGAGGGGCTCTCCGGGCGGGCGCTGTTGCGCATGGCGATGAAGCCCTCGACAAAGGCGATCTGGACATCCCCCCGGCCGCGGCTGCTGGACTGCCACTGTGCCTTGCTGAGGTCGAGTTGCGGCTTGTCCCAGCCGGTGAGCGGGCGCTGGTGGGTGGTGGTCTCGGCCACGTCCGTGCTCCTCCCGATGACGTCGTCCGCGGCCAGCCTAGCGATCGTCCCGGGGTGCCAACAGGCCACGTGGGGAGGACCTTTCAGGTGGTGGGGGGTTCGCTGCCGACCAGCCACACGGCGAAGAACTGGGAGCCGCCGCCGTAGGCGTGTCCGAGTACCCTCCGGGCGCCGTCGACCTGGTGGGTTCCGGCCTGTCCGCGGACCTGGAGGGCGGCCTCGGCGAACCGGATCATGCCGGAGGCGCCGATGGGGTTGCTGGACAGCACGCCACCGGACATGTCGACGGGCAGGTCGCCGCCGAGTTCGGTGGCCCCGGACTCGGTGAGCTTCCAGCCCTCGCCGGGCGCGGCGAAGCCGAGGTTCTCCAGCCACATGGGCTCGTACCAGGAGAACGGCACGTACATCTCGACGGCGTCGATCTCGCGCCGCGGGTCGGAGATGCCGGCCTGCCGGTAGACGTCGGCGGCGCAGTCCCGGCCGGCCCGGGGCGAGACGAAGTCCTTCCCGGCGAACAGGGTCGGTTCGCTGCGCATGGCGCCGCCGAGCATCCAGGCGGGCGGCCGGGGCGCGCGGGCGGCTCCGGAGCGGCCGGTGAGGACCATGGCGCAGGCGCCGTCGGAGGAGGGGCAGGTCTCCGAGTAGCGGATCGGGTCCCACAGCATCGGGGAGTTCTGCACCTTCTCCAGGGTGATGTCGTGTTCGTGGAGGTGGGCGTAGCGATTCCTCAGTGCGTTGCGGCGGTCCTTGTAGGCGACCAGGGCACCGATGGTGTCGGGGGCGCCGCTGCGCCGTATGTAGGCGCGTACGTGCGGGGCGAAGAAGCCGCCCGCGCCCGCCAGCAGGGGCTGCTGGAAGGGGATGGGCAGGGAGAGCCCCCACATGGCGTTGGACTCGGACTGCTTCTCGAAGGCGACGGTGAGCACGGTGCCGTGCACGCGCGCGGCGACCAGGTCGGCCGCGACCAGCGCGGTGGAGCCGCCGACCGAGCCGGCGGTGTGCACCCGCAGCATCGGTCTGCCGACGGCGCCGAGGGCGTCGGCGAGGTACAGCTCGGGCATCATCACGCCCTCGAAGAAGTCGGGGGCCTTGCCGATGACGACGGCGTCGATGTCGGCCCAGGTCAGCTCGGCGTCGTCCAGGGCGCGCCGGGCGGCCTCACGGACCAGTCCGGCGATCGACACGTCCCGGCGGGCGGCGACGTGCCGGGTCTGGCCGATGCCGACGACGGCGACGGGCTCCTTGGTCATCGGGGTTCCCCTTCGAGGACGGCGACCAGGTTCTGCTGGAGGCAGGGGCCGGAGGTGGCGTGGGCGAGGGCGCGGCCGGACGCGCCTCGGTGGATGCGGGCGGCGGCCTCGCCGATGCGGACCAGTCCGGCGGCCATCAGCGGGTGGGCGGCGAGGGCCCCGCCGGAGGGGTTGACGCGGACGTCGTCGCCGAGCCGGAGGGCCCGGCGCAGGATCACCTCCTGCGAGGTGAACGGGGCGTGCAGCTCTGCGGTGTCGACCGGCCGGCCGAAGGCGCCGGCCCGTTCGGCGGCCAGCCGGGTGGACGGGGAGTCGGTGAGGTCGCGGACGCCGAGGGCGTGGGCCTCGATGCGGTGGTCGATGCCGCGGATCCAGGCGGGCCGCTCGCACAGCTCCCGGGCGCGCTCCCCGGCCGCGAGGATCACCGCGGCGGCGCCGTCGCTCACGGGCGGGCAGTCGCCGGTGCGCAGGGGCCGTACGACGTACTCGCCGTGCGGCACCGGGGCTCTCAGCTGGGCGTGGGGATTGGCAGCGGCGGCCTCGCGGCTGCGGGCCGCGACGGCGGCGAGTGCGGGCTCGTCGGTGTGGCCGGCGTCGATGAGCGCCTGTGCCTGCAGGGCGGCCAGGGCGACGGAGTCGGGCCAGAGCGGGGCGAGGTAGTAGGGGTCCAGCTGCCGGGTGAGGACGTCCCGCACCGAGCCGGGCGAGGACTTGCCCCAGGCGTAGACGAGCGCCGTGTCGGCCGCGCCGGAGACCAGTTTGGTCCAGGCCTCGTACAGCGCCCAGGCGCCGTCGGTCTCGACGTGCGACTCGGCGATCGGCGGCCAGGCGCCGACGCCGTCCAGGGCGAGGGTGAAGGAGAAGGCGCGGCCGGCGAGGTAGTCGCTGGAGCCGGAGCAGGTGAAGCCGATGTCCGCGGTTCTCAGGCCGGTGCGGGCGAGCACCTCGTGCAGCACCGGCATCAGCATCTCGACCTCGGAGAGCTCCTGGCTGCTGCGCCGGTGGCCGGTCTGCGCGAAGGCGACCACGGCGATGTCCCGGTGAGCGTCGTCCTGTGGTCCGGTCACAGCAGCTCCTTGTACGTGTCGTAGTCGGCGTCGGGTTCGCCGGTGGGCCGGTAGTGGTCGGGGTAGCGGCTGTCCGGGGTCCACACCGGTTCGACGCGCAGGCCCATGCGTACCTCGTCGTAGGGGATGCCGCCGATCCGGCCGTGCAGGGCGAGGTCGGCGCCGTCGAGGGCGATGTGGGCGTAGACGTAGGGGACCTCGATGTCGAGGTTCGCCGTGTGCGAGGCCTTGATGTTGACGATGCAGTAGGTGGTGACCGTGCCGCGCGGGCCGACCTCCACCTGTTCGGCGGTGGCCAGTCCGCAGGTGGGGCAGGCGCCGCGGGGCGGGACGTACACCTTGCGGCAGGAGGGGCAGCGTTCGCCGGTGATGCGCCGGCCGGTGAGGGCGGTGAGGAAGGCGGTCTGCGCGCGTCCCGGTGTGTAGGCGTAGTCGAGCCGGGCGGGGGCGACGATGCCGGTCACGGGGTCCGCGAACTCGCCCCCGTGCCCGGTGGGCCGGCCCGGGGCGCCGCCGTACGGTTCGAAGCAGGCGATGTCGGTGATGGCGCCGTGCCGCTCGGCCGCCCAGCGGATCCGCACCCGCAGGCCGGTGCGGACCGCGTCGGGGCCGGGAGCGTCGAGGGCGTGCAGGAGGGCGGTGCCGGCGCCGTCGAGGCGGACCAGTACCCACGCGAAGGGAGCGGTCAGGGGCTGGCCCGGGCGGGGGGAGGGGTTCCAGGCCCAGGTGGTGACGGTGCCGGTGGGGGCGACCTCGACCAGGTCGGCGAGCTCGTCGGCGGTGACGGGGTCGTACTCGACCGGCGGGACCAGGACCCGGCCGTCCCGGGCACGGACACCGAGGACGACCCGGTCGCGCAGGCCGCTGAGGAAAGCGCTCTGGACCGGGCCGAGGGAACGGGTGAAGGGGAACTCGACGGCGAGCGGGGCCTTGAGGATCTCGGGCATGCGGGATCGCTCCCTCGGGGTGTCAGGCTCGGCGGTAGACGGGCGGGCGTTTCTCCGCGAAGGCGCGGGCGCCCTCCCGGGCGTCGGCGGTGTCGAAGACGGGCCATCCGCGTCTCAGTTCGGCGGCGAGCCCGTCGGTCTCGGTCATCCCGGCGGTCTCGTACACCGATGCCTTGACGGCCTCCACGGCCAGCGGGCCGCAGGCGTTGATCCGCTCGGCGGTCTCCAGGGCCTTGTCCAGGGCGGTGCCGTCGGGGACGACATGGCCGATCAGGCCGATGGCGGCAGCCTCGCGGGCGGGGTACGGGCGGCCGGTGAGCAGCATCTCCAGGGCGTGGGTGCGGGGGATCTGGCGGGGCAGCCGGACGGTGGAGCCGCCGATCGGGAACAGTCCGCGCCGGACCTCGTACAGGCCGAAGACCGCCGACTCGCCGGCGATGCGGATGTCGGTGCCCTGGAGGATCTCCGTTCCCCCGGCGACACAGGCGCCCTCGACGGCGGCGATCACCGGCTTGCGGGGGCGGTGGTGGCGCAGCATCGCCTTCCAGTGCAGGTCAGGGTCGGCGGCGAGCCGCTCGCGGTGCTCCCGTCCGGCCATGCCCTCGCCCGCCAGCGCCTTGAGGTCCATGCCGGAGCAGAACGCGCCGCCCGCCCCGGTCAGCACGACGGAGCGGACGGTGTCGTCCGCGTCGGCCTCCAGCCATCCGTCGTGGAGGCCGATCAGCATGGGCAGGGAGAGGGCGTTCCTCGCCTCGGGCCGGTCCAGGGTGAGGACCAGGGTGGCGCCCTCACGCCGCAGGGTGAGGTGTTCCGTCCCGTCCATCGCCGTCTCCCGTCTGCAGGGCACGCGCCCGAACGAGAACAGGTTGCAGGAGGCGTGGACGCACTTCAAGAGTTTCCTGACACTCAGTCAGATTTGTGCTGCCGGAGCCCTTCCCACCCGGGCCGCCCTTTGCTCTGATGACCGGCAACCAGGGTGCGGGGAGCGAGGGCAGGAGGAGCGGTGGAGTACAACCTTGCCGACCTGTTCGAGTCGGTCGTCGACGTGGTGCCGGACCGCGAGGCGCTGGTGTACGCGGACCATCCGGGGACGGGCGCGGAGCGCCGGCTGACCTACGCGGAGCTGGACGCCGCGGCCGACCGGATCGGCCGCCATCTGCTGGACAGCGGGGTGCGCCCCGGAGAGCACCTGGGGCTGCACCTGTACAACGGCGTGGAGTACCTGCAGACCCTGCTCGGCTGCCTGAAGGCCCGGATCGTGCCGGTCAACGTCAACTACCGCTATGTGGAGGAGGAGCTGGTCCACCTCTACCGGGACGCCGATCTGACGGCGCTGGTCTTCGACGCGGAGTTCTCCGACCGGGTGGCGGGCGCGCTGCCGCGCACGGAGCGGCTGCGGCACCTGGTGCGGGTGGGCACATCGGCGCCCGGGGCGGCCGAGGTGCCGGCGGTTCCCTTCGCGGACGCCGAGGCGGCCGGGGCCCGGGGGCGCGGGTTCGCGCCGCGTTCGGGCGACGACCGCTTCATCATCTACACCGGCGGTACGACCGGGATGCCGAAGGGCGTGATGTGGCGGCAGGAGGACCTGTTCTTCGCCGGGCTCGGCGGCGGCGCACCGACCGGTGACCCGGTACGGCGCCCGGAGGAACTGGCCGAGCGGGTCGCCGAGGGCGGCTCCGGCATCACCTTCTTCCCCGCTCCCCCGCTGATGCACGGCACGTCCACCCTCACGGCGTTCATCGGCTTCCACTTCGGTCAGCGGGTGGTGCTGCACCGCCGGTTCGTGCCCGAGGAGGTGCTGCGCACGGTCGAGCGGGAGCGGGTCACCAGTCTGTCGCTGGTCGGCGACGCGATGCTGCGCCCGCTGATCGACGCACTCGGCGGACCGCTCAGGGGCACCGACTGCTCGGCACTGCTCAGCGTCTCGTCATCCGGCGCGATCATGTCGGAGACGGTGCGCAGGCAGTTCCAGGAGCTGGTGCCGCATGTGCTGCTGCTGAACAACTTCGGTTCCTCCGAATCCGGATTCAACGGTACGGCCACGGAGGACGCGGGCGCGGAGCGCGGATTCCGGGTCCGGGTCAACTCCCGTACCCGGGTGGTGGACCCGGTGACCCGTGCGCCGGTCGCCGTCGGCGAGGCAGGCAGGGTCGCGCAGTGCGGCCACGTCCCGCTCGGCTACTACAACGACGCGGTGAAGACCGCCGAGACGTTCTTCGAGCGGGACGGCGAGCGCTGGGTGCTGCTCGGCGACATGGCCACCGTGGACGAGGAGGGCGTGGTGACCGTCCTCGGCCGGGGCTCCCAGTGCATCAACACCGGCGGGGAGAAGGTCTACCCGGAGGAGGTCGAGCAGGCGCTCAAGGCCCATCCCGAGGTGTACGACGCACTGGTGGCCGGGGTGCCGGACGCCCGCTGGGGGCATCATGTCGCGGCGGTCGTCCAGTTGCGCGAGGGCGCCGGGCCGCTGACCCTGCAGGACGTGCAGCAGCACTGCCGCTCCCGGCTGGCGGGATACAAGATCCCGCGGCAGCTGGTGCTCACCGGGGAGATCCGGCGCTCGCCGAGCGGCAAGGCGGACTACCGGTGGGCCCGGGAGGTGGCGGTGGCGGCGGCGGACGGGTGAGCGGGTACGGCGGGGTGAGGCGGGCACCCTGCCACCGCGCCGGTATGCGCCCCGCAGGGCCGCCCGGGCCGTGGGACTACGGCTCGCCGCGGGACACGACCAGGGACTGGATCTCCGGGAGGGTGTACCAGTCGCTGGTGACGAAGCTCGCATGGGCGGCGGCCAGTTCGGTCACGCGGGCCCGGGCCTCCTCCGGTGCCGGGTGGGTGCCGCTGATGGGCGGATGGACGCCGTGGGCGCCGGTCATCACCAGGACGTAGTGGTTGGCCGCGTACCAGGCGGTGTCGACCGACTCGCCCAGCCAGGCGGAGGCTTGGGAGTCGAAGAGGACGAACCACGGGCGGATGCTGCGCTCGTAAGCGTCGCGGGGGTCGCCGGTCCCGGACCCGGCCGCGGGAAAGATCTGCGCGTCACCGATGCTTCCCGTCCCGGCGAGATCACGGAGCCGGGCGGCGTACTGCTCGTTGGAGGGCCAGAAGTCGAAGGGGTTGCGGTTCTCGACGGTACCCGGGATGACGTTGAGCAGGACCCGGCCGGCGAGCTGCTGCCGGGTGGGCCAGTTCCCGGCACGAGCGGCCTCGTCGAGGGTCGTGTACGCGCCGCCGCCGGGCTTGGCCAGCAGGTCCGCGGGGCGGAAGACGCGCTCTCCCAGGTGCTTCCGGATCAGGCGGTCCAGCTGGGCCGGGTCCATGCCGAAGGCGGTGGCGTAGCCCAGTTTCAGTTCCAGTTTGATCATCAGGGGTCCGCTTTCGGGGTGCGCCTCGAGCCAGACGCGGACGTTGTCCAGGCAGTGCTCGAGGTACTTGCTCGTGCCGCCCGCGTAGAGGTCCCCCGGCATCGAGGCCGAGGTGCAGTTGTTGTCGTTGCCCAGCGGGTTGGCGTGGCTGACGTGCCACCGCTTGGTGAAGACGTTCGGCCAGGCGTCGATCTCGATGAGGCTGGTGCCCGTGTCCAGGGCCCGGGCGAGGTACGGGAAGGCGCTGCGCTCGTAGGTGTTGTGCATGCCGACCGTGGTGGCCGACGTGAAGGGCAGGTCGTCGGCGGGGGCGGCGGTGGCGGGCCGGGTGGGTAACACCAGGCCCGCGAGGAGCATGACGAAGGCGAGCAGGGCGGCTCGACGGGGCATCGGAGGCCTCCTCGGGCGGGGACCGGCAGGGACGGCGGCCGAGCGTACCGACCGACGGAGACCTTGGGAATGGACATGACAGATCTGTCGGCCGGAGGGCCGTCGTCGCAAGGCCGGCCACCTGCCGCTCGCCCAGGACCCGGACCGCTCCGGGGCGTCACGTCCCGCCAAGGTGCCCGTGCACCGCGTGGACGCCTCGCCGCCACCTGCGGTGCGTCCGGCCGCGCCGGCGTTGCCGCATGAGCCACGACCGAATTCCGTCCGTGGACGGACTCATGGCGCTGCCGGCCGACTGCCGGGACGTCTGGGACACTCCGGACCGCTCCGGTGAGCCGGTGGACATCCCGGACCACGGCCTCCGGGTGGCCGCCGTCCTCGCGGAACGCCACCCGGACGATGACCACGAGGAACTGCCGGCCGCCGGGCTCGTCCACGACATCGGCCACCATCTCGTCCCCGACGGCGAAGCGGGCCGCGGCACGCACGCCGCCGAAGCGGTCGAGGGACTCCCGGGACCGCGGCTCGCTCGTCCGGTGGCCCTCCGCATACCGGCCAACCCTGGCTCGCAGCCGCTGCCCCGGGGCTCGAACATCCCCGGAGAGCCGCGCGCACCCCCGGCTGCCAGGGCGGCCCGATGACACGGAGCCAGATCCTCGCGTTCGAGTTCCGATCCCGACCTCACGTCGGCGGTCGCACTGCGCCGCGCCCGACGACGCGGGCAAGGGCGTGGGCCTGCGGGTGCCGGGCCCGGACCCCTGGCGGCCTGCCGTGGAACGCCTCGCGTCCCGGGCGGCCCGCCGCGGGTGGACCACGCAGCCAGGACCGCGGCGTACCTCCGCCTCACGGCGGGTGCACTCCCGGGCGGCCCGTGACGCCTCAACGGCGGCCGCCGTCCGGGCCCTGCCGCCACATCGTCGACCGTACTCGCGCGCGCGTTCCGCCCGCCCTGTTCGGGGCGCGGCACGCCCCTTCCGCGAAGAGGCTCGCCCTTCCCGGCGGAGTGCGGCGGAGGTCCGGCCGGGGGCGACGCGGCGGGGAGGCGGTCGGCGTCGGCGCGCGCGGGCAGGCGCCGCCCCTGAGTTGCGATTGCCCGACGGCGGACCGATGCTGAGAAGTAGCGACGACCTGCTCGTCCTCAGGCCCCGTCGGGTCGACATATCCGGTTCTTCTGCTGTGGTGTCGCCGCGTGTCCTTGTCCGCGCACGCCCAGCGTTTGCGCCACACCGATGGCCCCGAACTGTGCGGCACAGAGAGGCCGACACCATGCATCAGATCGTTCGCGAACACTGGATCGCGTTCAACGACCCGCTCGAAGGCCGAGTCGACTTCATGTATCTCGACCAGAAGGGGTGGGTGAGCACAGGGATCGGCAACAAGATCGACCAGACCGCGGCGCCCCACTCCGCGCCGACTCCGGCGGAACGGTCCGCCTCCCTGGCACTGGCGCGGGAACTGCGATGGCTGGACGCCGGCGGATCCCCGGCGACGGCGGAGCTCGTCGCCGCCGAGTGGGACAGGGTCAAGGCACGCCTCGACCTCGCCCGCCAGGGCCACAAGGCCTTCAAGCCACCGTTCACCTCGCTGCACCTGACGGACGAAGAGATCGATCGCCATGTCTTCGCCAAGCTGGACCAGATGGAGTCGTTCCTCACCGAACGGCGCCCCGAGTTCCTCCAGTTCGCCTCCTGGCCGGCCAACGCACAGCTCGCGACGCTGAGCATGTGCTGGGCGCTGGGCCCGGCGTTCAGGTTCCCCAGATTCCAGGGCCATGTGTCGGTGCGCAACTGGACCGGTGCCGCAGACGAGTGCCACTTCACCCCCGACGAGGGAACCATCAGGATCCGGAACAGACTCGACCGGGCGCACTTCCTGCTGGCCCAGACCGTCGAGGCTCAGGGCCTGCCCGCCGACCGGCTGGCACTCGACCTGTCCGACGTGTTCGGCGTGCAGGGCGCGCTGCTCGCCCTCGGCTACGACCCGGGTCCCCAGGACGGTGTGGACGGGCCCCGTACCCAGGGCGCGGTCCGCGCGTTCCAGGGCGACAACGGACTCGACCGGAACGGGTCCTCGGAGGATCCGGCCACCCTGGCCGCACTGGGTTCGCGGCTCACGGAGTCCGGCTTCACCGTGCTCGGGGTCTGATCGGCGACGGCACTCGTGAGCGGCGACGGCACCCGTGGACACCGCTCGGAGCCGGGGACACGTCGCGCAGGTCGGCACTCGTCGGAGGTCGCAGGCTCCTGCTGCGACGTCACACACCCACGACACGGCTCCTGAACACGGCAGAACGATGGAACAGGTGATCGGCCCATGGCAGAGGACCAGGGCACGCGGCTGCTCCGGCTCGTGTCGCGCACGTTCGTGAGCGCGCTGGAGGAGGCTGCCGCAGCCGTCATGCAGGATCTGGCCGGCCTCCCCGTCGACGAGAGGTTCGCAGCGTCGCCGTACGCCGGAAGGATCCTCCAGGCGGTGCATCCCGACCATCCCGCTCTGGCGGTTCTCGACCGGCTGAGTGCCGATGCGGGCACCACGCACGCGGGGCTGCACGGCTGGAGGGACACTGCGGCCGACGACGCACCGCACGGCCTGGCGTTCGTCGCCACATCCGGGGACGGCGCCGTGGCGCTCCTCTCGGTGGTGCCCCAGGGGCACCCGGCAGTCACCGTCCGCGCGGCCGGTTTCAGCGGCGGTTCGATACCGCCGCTGCCGCTGCCGGGCGGGTTCACCCTGACCATCGGCGGCAACACACCCGGCGAACTGGCCGTCGGCCTCTCCTCCGAAACGCCGCCGGCCGTGCTCCAGCTCCCGGCGGGCTCCCGCGTCGAGCTGGCCCTGGCCCGTTCCGGTCCGGCGGAGCCCGTGGGTGTCGAGGGCGGACCAGCCGTCCAGTTCGGCGCGGTGAGCACCGGGGCCTTCGTCGGTGCGGACCCCACCGGAGAACTCGAACACGGCGGTCACCTGAGGCTGACCGGCGGGGAAGTGGTGCTCGCCCCGGGGTTCCTGCGCGGCATGCTCCCGGTGGATCTGGCCTTCCCGCTCGAGCTCGACCTGCAGGTCTCTGCGGGTGCCGGGGTCGTCATGGGCGGCAGCCCCTCGCTGCGGACCCGCCTGCCGGGATCCGGAGGGCGCTGGCTCGACCTGGCGCTCGAGGTCCCCGAAGCGGCCGGCACTGCGGCGATCCGCGCCTCGTTCGAAACATCGCTGACCGTCGCGCTGCCGGGCGCGCCGGTCGAGGTCCGGGTCGATGGGCTCGGGTTCGGCCTCCCGCTCTCGCTGAAGCCCGGCACCCCGCTGCTGCCGAAGCCGGCGGAGCTGCTGCCCGCGGTACCGGACGGTGCAGGGGTCTCGCTCGACCTCCCGGTCGTCGCCGGCTCGGGTGTCCTGGCCCGGATCGGCGACGACCTGGCCGGTGCGCTGTCGGTACGCATCCCGCCGATGTCGGCCTCCGCGTTCGGGGTGCTGTCCCCGGCGCGGGGCGACAACCCGCTGTCCTTCCTCGTCGTCATGGGGGCGACATTCCCGCCGCCCGGCGTCCAGATCGGATTCGGGTTCGCGATAACCGGGGTGGGCGGCGTGGTCGGCGTGAACCGGCGGATCGACCGGGACGCCCTGATGCGCGCGGTCTCGGACGGCACCGCGGCGCAGATCCTGTTCCCGTCCGACCCGGCCGGCACCGGGCGCAGTACGATCGAGGCCCTGCCCGCGATCTTCCCGGCCGCACGTGGATCCGTCGTCACCGGCCCGATGTTCCAGGTCGGCTGGGGCGGTCGCATCATCACCGGGAGTGTCGCCGTCCTGGTCGAGACAGGCAGCCAGGTCCGGCTGACCATCATGGGCAAGCTCGTGGTCGCGCTGCCCGATCCGGCTGCCCCACTGGTCTTCCTGCAGGTCTCGTTCGCCGGATTCATCGACCCGGCCGAACCAGGTGTCATGTTCGTCGCCGGCCTTGCCGGCTCCCACATCGTGGGGGCGCCACTGACCGGCGATCTCATGCTCCTGACCCGCGGCGGCGACGACCCGGCCCTGGTGATCAGCGCGGGCGGGTTCCACCCGGGCTTCCCGGTGCCGCGCGGCGTCCCGCCGCTGACGCGCCTGTCGATGGACCTGTGCCCGGTGCCGTGGATCGAGATGCGGTGCGAGGCGTACTTCGCGCTCACCACCAACACGCTGCAGCTGGGGGCAGCCCTCGAACTCATCGCCGAGGTGTCCGGCTGCGGACTGCGCGGGTTCCTGGAGTTCGACGCGCTGGTGCAGTACTCCCCGTTCCGCTTCGTCGCGGACATCAGCGGAGGAATCGCCCTGCGGGTCCTCGGCCGGACCCTCATGGGTGTCAGCCTCGCCTTCCACCTGGAGGGCCCCGCGCCCTACCTCGCCCGGGGGCGCGGCTCGATCGACTTGTTCCTGTTCGAGGTCTCCTTCGACTTCGAGATCGGCTGGGGATCCCCCGCGCCGGATCCCGTGGGCGGCGATGTCGGTCTGGACCTGCGCAAGGCCCTGGCCGATCCGGCCGCGTGGCGCTCGCGCGGGTCCGGCCGGCAGACGTTCGAGCTCACTGCCCGGTCCGAGAAGGCTCTCGAGGACGCCACCGTCGTGGATCCCTACGGAACGGTGTCGGTGCGCCAGGAGGTCGTCCCCCTCGGGGTCGAGATCCGGCGGTACGGCGGAGTACCGGTGCAGGCCCAGCGATGGGACCTCACCGGCGGGGATTTCGCCGAGGGGGAGCCCGCCGAGCACACGGTCGAGATCAGGGCCGACTTCGCACCGGGCATGTTCGTGCCGAGCCGGTCGGACGACGATGCCTTGACCAAGGAGGCGTTCGTGCGCCTGCGGTCGGGGATGGAGCTGCATCCGGAGTCCGCGGCCGGCCCCGAGTTCCGCCCGGCGGACCTGGTGTGGGAGGAGCGAGTGCTGGCCCGCGATATACCCATGCCGGTGCCGATGCCGTCGCCGGTGGGCAGGCGGGTCGTTCCGGAGATCCTGGACTCGGTGATCAGTGCGTCGTTCTTCCGGCACCGTCGCTGGTGGACGGTGCCCGAGATGACCGTCCAGGTCGCAGCGGCTCCCCCGGTGGCGGCCGCGTCGAGGTGGTCGATGGCCGCAAGTGGACTCGGCGCGGTCACCGGCCTGGAACTGGCACAGGCCGTCGCGGACTCCGGCGGAGCGCTCATGACCGTCGAAGCGTGGGAGATGTGACCCGATGGCGGACCTGGAGTTCAGCCCGTACGCCCAGGGCCCCTTGGGCGAAGCCATCACGACCGTGGACACCATGGGCACCCTGCCCCCGCCGGCCTTCAAGCCGTCGGTCACCCTCCTGGGTCCCGGAGAGGAGACAGACGTCGTCAGAGGCCCGGACACACGCCTGCTCGGACCGGGCGACGTCGCGGGCCTGGCGCCCGGCTGCGTGCTGCGGTCCGAACCGGCCTCGGGCGCCACGGACGTGGAACCCAACTACCTCGCCTCGGTCGAGGTGACACCCGCCGAACTGCCCTGGGTGCTGACACCGGCGCGGGCGAACGAGGCCAGGCTGCGCCCGTGGATGGTGCTCGTGGTTCTGGAGAAGGCCGGCGCTCCGCTGGCCGACGGCCCCGGGCTGCCCTTCGTCGAGGCCGACCTCGGTCAGCTCCCGGATCTTCGCGACTCCTGGGGATGGGCTCACGTGCAGTTTGCGCCCGGGGAAGGCATGACCGCCGGCGGCGGGGTGCCGACCGACCCTGCCGTGGCCCGGCTGGTGTGCCCCAGGCGGCTCGCGGAAGGAGTGACCTACCGGGCATGTCTCGTACCCGCGTTCGACACCGGCGTCGCCGCCGGGCTGCTCGGCACCGCACCGGGCACCGCCTCGGACGTGCCGCCGCACAAGCCCGCGTGGAACGTCGACGACACCGGATCGGTAGCGCTTCCCGTCTACCACGAGTGGTCGTTCACCACCGGGCCCGCCGGCGACTTCGAGCAACTCGTCACCCGGCTGCAGCCCGCCGACCCGGAGTCCCTCCGAGTCTCGGCGGCACGGCCGGTCGACGTGCGGGCGCCGTGGCCGGGCAGCACCCCGCTCAGCGACACCGCCCAGACGATCGGTGTCCAGGGCGCGCTGGTCCCGTTCGCCGACCCTCCCGAGCCTGCCGGAGCCGCGGCCCCGGACGTCACCGGCGAGCTGGTGCAGCGTTTGCGGGCGCAGTTGGACGCCCCGGCGCAGCGCCTGCTGGGCGCGCCGCCCGACGACCGTACAGGGGCCCTCGCACCGCCCCTGTACGGAGCCCGGCACGTGTCCGAGGAACGTCTGGTGGACGACCCTGCGTGGATCGGTGCGCTCAACACCTCCGTCGCGAACCGCATCGCCGCAGGACTGGGCGCACAGTACGTCCGCGACCACCAGGAGGACCTGATGGCCAAGGCGTGGGAGCAGGTCGGCGCGATCCGTGAGGCCAACCGCCGGCACGCCACGGTCGAGCTGACCACGGCCGTCACCGAGCGCATGCACGAGCGGCACGTCGCACCCCTGCAGCACGGTGAGGTGCTGGCTCTGGTCGCTCCCGCGCAGGCCCGTCTGCGTACCAGCGATTCGACCACGCTGTCGATGGAACTGCACATGAGCCGTCTTACCGACGGGGTCGCGAGTTCGGCCTTCGCGCGGCGTCTTCGGCCCGGCGCGAAGCTGGCACGACGCTCGCGCGTGTCGATGTCCGGGATCGTGCCACGGGGCCTGGAGGGCGAGGTGGACGTCCCTGCCGGCAGCCGGCTCGTCCCGGCGACGCCGCCGGTCGATCCGGCCGGCTCGGCAACGGTGATGTCGCGGGCTGCGGCCGGCCAGTTGATGGTGATCAGTGCTCTGGCCGACGTGGCGAGTGTCAACGGGGTCCCCGGCGGTGCCGACCTGCAGGCCCGGGTCGGCACCGTGCCCCTCGTTGCCGAGGTGGGCGGACTCATCGCCGCCGGCGACGTCGGGGCGCTCGCGGAGGCGATAGCCGGGAACGTCGGCGAGGTGACCGTGGCGACCGGCCGGGTGCTGTCGGACATGACCGAGCACCGGGCCTTCGGCGACGTGTCGGAGGGCGGCGTCCCCATCGCCGCCGGGCAGATCGCCGGGCGCGTCCGCGACGGACTGATTCCGGGAGCGAGCCACTGGCACCGGCTGGCCTCGCAGATCTCTGTGCACGAACAGCTCGCTCCGGCCGGCCCCAGCGACCCTGTCATGGCCTGCCCCCGGTTTCCCGTGCCGACGGCGCTGGCCCTGCTGGACGCCGATCCCGAGTGGTTCATGCCGGGGCTGTCCGGGGTGCCGGCGAACCGGGTCGCTCTGCTGCGGCAGAACTCGGCGTTCATCGAGTCCTATCTGGTCGGTATCAACCACGAGATGATGCGGGAGCTGCTGTGGCGCGAGTACCCGACGGACCGCCGCGGCACCCCGTTCACCACCTTCTGGCCGCGCCTCGACGAGGCACCGGACATCGAGCCGCTGCATACCTGGACCGGCCCGGCGGCCCTGGGCGACCGACTGCTGCAGGACGAGGCCCTGGCGGTGCTCCTGGTACGCGGGGACGTGCTGCGTCGCTATCCGGGCACGGTCGTGACCGCCGTCCGCTCGGGGCCACCCGACGCGCAGGGCCGCCACCGCCCCCTCGAGGGCACGGACTCGCTCGTGCCGTCCTTCGTGATCCAGGTGGACGCCCAGACCCACGCGTATGCCTTCGCGATCCCGGAACAGGAGCTGTTGACCCCGGCGAGCCCGGAGGCACCCGGATGGTTCTTCGTGTTCGCCGAGAACGGCTACCGGATGCGCTTCGGTTTCGACGCACCGCCGGATCCGCCTGCCCCTCCCAGGGATCTTGCGAGCTGGAGCGACGCGACATGGCCGGCGCCCGACGGCAGCTCGCACCCCACCGACGTGCCCGTGGTGCGCTCTCACGCGATCGCCGGACTCCCGTTCGGACCGCCGGGCGGCACGACCGACGACCAGCCGCGGTGGAACCGTGATGCCGCCGACATCGCACGGATCACCCTGCAGAAGCCGTTCCGCGTGGCCGTCCAGGCCGACTTGCTGGTGCAGCACGAAGGCGGTGCCTGATGTCCGAGATCACCGAGGCCCGGCTGGCTCTGGGCGCCGCTCGTGCCGCCCGCGAGGTCGCCCTGCGGAACCTGCACGAGGCCGAGGCCGCCGCGCTCGTGCTGCGCGAGCCGGACGGCAGTCTCCCCGTCGTCGACGCGAGCGTTCCGGGCAACGAGGAGCTCGCCGCCCGGGTGCAGGCGCTCCGGGCGTCGCTCGACGCCGCCTCCGCAGCGCTCGCCCGGGCCGAGGAGGCCCATGCCGGGGCAGCCGCGGCCTACGAGGCACTCGCGGGCCTCGCTCCGCTGTTCCCGTCGGACAATCTCGGTCCGGTCCTGCTGCTGCCGGTGCGCATCGAAGCCGTCTACGGAGCCCATGGCGACGGAACCCCGGAACTCCGCATCCGGGTCTACCCCGACGACGTACACGTGGACAGCCACGAGCCGGCCCTGACCGATGGCGAGCGGGAGGCCGGTACGGCGTACTGGCGTGCGGTGTTCGCCTCGGGTGACGACGCACAACGGCGCCGGGCCGCCTGGGCGGCGCTGGTGGCGGCGACCGGCGGGGAGCGCGCGACGTGGATCCGGGAAGCGCTCACGCCGTCGGCCGGGCCGCCGGGTGATCCGGTCTTTCCCGAGGTGGAGACCCGCCGCGATGCCTGGAACAGGGCCGCACGGACCGTGCTGCTCCCCGACCGTCTCGAGTTCTCCGCCTACCGGGACGGCACCCTGGTCTGGCGCATGACGGGCGCGGACATCCCCGACACCCTCCCCCTGGGGGTCGCACCGCGGCAGGCCGACGGCGACGACGGGGAAGAGGACACCGACGACGCACCCGCCGACCGGACCGACGCCCTGCCGTTCGACCAGAACAGCCGCTGGCTGGTCGACTTCGAGGCCGCGGTCGACGTCGGGATGGGACTCTCCGTCCCGCTGGAATCCCCCACCGACCGGTTCGACCTGCTCACCGTGGTCGGTGTCGGCAGCCAGGACGCCGCCACCGGTGCACAGCGCGTCCAGGACGTGCTCGCGGCCCGGTTGTTCACCGACGGCCTGTCCCCCCTTCCGGTCGGCACCCCGACCAACAACACCCCGGAGAGCAGGAGCGGATGGCGCACCCGCGGCGCTCCCAGGGACCCGGAACTGGCGGACGCCTGGCAGGCGTCGTACGACCCGGCGGGCCCGCAGGAGGCGGCACGGCTGGCACGGGCGTTCGGGATCGACGGGCACACCGTCCTGGCGCGGGTCTGCGACCCGCAGGGCGGTGACGAGGCTCTGCTGGCGAAGCTGCACAGGCTGCGGGCGCAGACCGCCGCCTGGTCGGGAGTCTGGCATCCGGCCGTGGACAGCAACAAGGACCACCGCCCCCTGGCCGACCCGTGGTACGCCACCGCCGCGGACCACTTCACCTCCTACGTCCGCGGACGTGGCCCGCTGCCGCTGCTGCGCATCGGACGACAGCCGTACGGCGTCCTGCCGGTGAGCTCGCTGGATCTGTGGCGTGGCGCCGACGGCGACGACCCCATCGCCTGGCACGTGGGGTCCTTCGCCGCCGCCTTCGCCGAGCACGTCGACCGGGCGGTCCAGGTGGGCGAGGGCACGGATCAGGACGCGGTGCTCCTGGACCTGCTGAGCCGGGAGGCGAGCCCGCAGGAGGTGGCGAGGTGGGCGCACCTTCTCGACGGGACGGACCAGCCGCCTCCGCCGGCCTCGGCGGGTTCGGTGCCGCCGGCGCTCGGTCTCGCCTGGCAGCAGCAGTTCAGGTTCCCGGCGGACCCGGCGGCGATCCCGCAGGAGGCCGAGACGATCACGCCGTTCCCGGACGAGATCCCCCCGGACCTGAGGGCATTCCTGGCCGCGCGGCCGCTGGCCCAGCTCCTCGTCCTCTTTCACGAGACCGTCGCCCGGATGCGGCAGACCCGCACCGCCCCGGTGCCCGAGGAGTTCGTCGGGCAGTACGCCCCGATCGCCTCGACCCTGTGGCAGCTACGCCGCGAACCCACCGTCAGTCTCTTCTACAGTCACGCCGAGTGGGTCCACAACGCGATCTCCAACACTCTGAGATCCGGGCCTGTGCTTCCCGATGCCGTCAACCGGGCCATCACGGACGCGGAGAAGTTCCTCGACCTGTTCAGCGCCTACGTGGGCCTGGAGGACGAGGCCGTGGAGGACCTCTCCCGTGTCGAACGGCTCTTCCGCGAGACGCTCGAGCCCCTGTCGCACCGGGTCGACGCCTGGGCGACCTCGCTGTCCACGCGCCGCCTCGAGGACCTGCGAACCCGGCTGCCCACCGGGATCCACACCGGCGCGTACGGCTGGCTGACCGACGTGGAGCCCACCGACCCGAATCCGCCGCGGGAAGGGTACGTCGTCACCCCCTCCCTCCATCACGCCACGACGGCCGCAGTCCTGCGGTCCGGGTGGCAGGCGCATTCCGCGAAGAGTTCGTTCGCGGTCGACATCCAGTCCGCCCGCGTCCGCAGGGCGCAGGCGGTGATCGAAGGGGTACGCGCCGGACAGGCCGTCCCGGCCTTGCTCGGCTACCAGATCGAGCGCGCGCTGCACGACGCCCGGCTGGACCGGTTCATCGCCGGGCTGCGCCGTGCGTATCCGCTGGCGCCGCTGGTCCAGCCGGACGGTCCCGGCGTACCGCAGGCTCAGGTCTCGATCGGGGCACGGAATGTCGTCGACGGGCAGGCACTGCGGCGCGACCGTCCGGAACTCGACGACGACGCCGCCCTGGCAGCCGCGGTCGGTCAGGAGCTCGGCGACGACGCTCCGGCGCTGCGCCGTCTGCTGGCCGAGCTCGACGAGACGTTCGACGCGGTGGGTGATCTGCTCCTGGCGGAGAGCGTGCACCAGCTCGTCGGCGGCAGTGCGCTGCGTGCGGGACTGGCGGCCGACGCCGCCGGCCGGGGGCAGGAACTTCCCCAGGACTTCGACGTGCTGCGCACCCCTCGCGGCGGCGTCGCCGTCACGCACCACGTGGGGGTGCTCCTGCCCGACTCCGTCCCCGAGGGCTGGGCCGACGACCGGCCGCTGGCCGCGCTGGAGCCCGGGCTCGAGGCATGGGTGCGCGAGCGCCTCGGCCCGGCCGACCGGTGGCCCGTAGGACCGGACCTCGCGGGCCTCGGCTGGTGCGCACTCGACATACTCGTCACACCGGCACAGTCGCTGCGCTCCGTGCTCGCTGCCCGGGGTGAGGTGGACGGGCCGGTCCTCGACCGTCTGATGCTGCTGTGCGAGCGCGTGCGGACCGCGTTGGCCGGCACGGTGCCGCTCGCCGCGGGGCACTGGGACCCGGGCGCGGTGTCGCCGTCGTCCGGGTACGACCTGGGCGACCTGGACGGCCGGGTCCGCCCGTGGCTGGGCCGGGTCCGGGCAGCGGCGGCGGCCCTGGCGGCCGCCCGCCCCGCGGGTGACACCGCACCGGCAGTCGCCGAACTGGCCTCGCTGGGGCTGCCGGTCGGCGCCGACCGGCCGGCGGCCGAAGCCGAGCGGCTGCACACCCTGCTCGAGACGGCCGACCTGGCGGAACCGCCGCCGCCCCCCGATGCCGGAACGGACCCCTCGGCCGCGGACCGGTGGGTGAAGAGCGTCCTGGACGTCGCCTCGGGCCTGCTGCATCCGATACTCCGGGTGGTACCGAGGCTGAGCGCCGCCCTGCCGCCCCCGCCGGCCCCCGAGCCGCCGGCGGACGAGGTGGCGGACTGGCTGCGGGACATGGCGCTGGTACGGCCGAAGGTCGACGCCCTCGACGGCGCGCTGGTCGCCGGTGAGGTGCTGGCGTCGTCCGCGCCTGCCGCGCTGCTCGTCGCCCAGCAGCCCGTTCCGTCGGCCGGCGCGGGCAGGTGGCTGGCCACCTCGGCAGCGCAGGAGGGTCTCAGGGCCCGGTACGCGCTCGTTCTGGCGCATGACGGCAGCGGAGCCTCCCACGGCGGTCTGGTCATGGACTCGTGGTCCGAGGTGGTACCGCGGGCACCCGGCGAGAAGGGTCCGGAAGAGGTGGTGGGAGTGGCGTTCGACTTCGACCGGCCCGGTGCCCGGGCACCGCAGTCCCTGCTCGTCGCGGTGCCGCCGGATCTCACACGTGGCTGGTGTCTGGAGGACGTGCACGCCTGTGTGGAGGAGACACTGCTCATGGCTCGTATCCGTACGCTCGATCTGGCCGACCTGCCCGAGCTGGCACCGGTGCTGCCCATTCCCCAACGGGTGTTCTGATGAGCCGCTACGAGACGCCATCGCGCGGACACGGCATCGGAGAGGGTCTGGCGGCCAGGGCGCACGACCCGCTGTGGCTGCTCGGACGGCAGTGGCAGTTCGGCGAGTACCGGCACGAGAACGCCGCGTCACCCGCCTGGGTCGAGATCTCGACCCAGGCGCACAAAGTCGACGAGTGCCGCACGGCCGACGAGTCGTCGTGGCAGCCCTTCGACGTGGCGCGGACGCCGCTGGAGCGGATGGTCGAGGAACACAGCGGCGGTCCCCCGCCGCGGCTGAGGCTGGAGGGCGGCCTGCGCCTGCGCAGGGCCCTGACCGCGGCCGGCAGGGCCGGTGACCTCGGCGCGTTCGTCACGCGCTGTCCCTTCCCCGCGGCGCCGATGCTGGATGCTTCGGACGGGGCGGTGCGCTCGGCACTGCCGGACGGTGCGCTGCTGTCACCCTGTCTGGAGAATCTGGCCGACCCCGGCATGCGGGACGCCGAGTTCGAGGCGCTGCGGGGACTGGGACCCGTCGCCTCCACGGCGTCCCAGTTGGCCGGGCTGGCCCAGGATTGGCTGTCGTGGTGGCGGACGCGGGTGCCGACGGTCGTCGAGGAGGCCCACGACTGCTGGGACGAGCACCGTTTCGAGCACCGCTTCGCGCTCCGGGCATCGGGTCTGCCAGAGCTGGAACTGCGGGCGAGTGAGTACACCGGCGGCCGGCTGGACTGGCCGTCCGTGGACGCCGTCGCCGTGGACGGGCAGGAGGCAGGGCGGACCGAGCCGCTGCTGGTGGACCAAGTGTGCGTACCGGCCCCGGCGCGCTTCGGCGGGATGCCCGCCCCGCGGTTCTGGGAGATGGAGGACGCCCGGTTCGACCCCGGGTCGATCGACGCCGCGCCGATCGACCTCGGCAGGATGATGCTGGCCGGCTACGCGACCGTGTACGGCAACGACTGGTTCGTGGCGCCCGTACGGCTTCCCGTCGCGACGCTGAGCCGGGTGGTGCGGTTCGTCGTCCATGACGTCTTCCAGCAGACCACCGAACTCACCGCGGTCGCCGCCGACCAGGACGGCTGGAACCTCTTCGGGCTGACCCGGGCCGATCAGCCGCTCATGGCGGATCAGGAGCGCCCCACCAGTGACTGGTTCTTCCTGGCGCCGTCTCTGCCGGGGTCGCTGGAGAGCGCGCCGACCGATGTCGTGATGCTGATCCGCGACGAGATGGCCAACGTCGCCTGGGCCGTCGAGGCCGTGGTCTGTGACGACCAGGGCCGACCGCGCGACCGGTTCGCGCAGTGGGCCGCCCGCGAGGCCGTCCCGCAGGCGGAGACCGACGTACCCGCGTACCACGTGGCGTCCGAAGTGCCCGACCACTGGTTCCCGCTCGTGCCCGAGCAGTTCGCGGATCACGAATCTGTCCGTCTCAGGCTGGTCCCGCTGTCCCGGACGGCCGGCGACACGGTGACCGAGGTGCTGCCGACGGGCACGCTGCTGCCCGCGGGCGACGCGTGGCTGCACGAGGAGGAAGTGCCGCGCTCCGGGGTCCAGGTCGTGCGCACGTGGCAGCACGCCAGGTGGCACGACGGGTCCCGGCACCTGTGGCGGGCCCGGCGCAAGCTGACCGGTCACGGCGAGGGCGACAGCGGGCTGCGCTTCGACGAGGTCCGGGGCTCCTGAGGAGGCCGTCCGGCAGAGGATACGGAGGAAGGCTCATGGACGCGCAGAAAGGCTGGGCCAGGTGCAGCCTGTGCCAGGTCCTGGTCAACTCGTTCGGCATCGGCGGCGGATGTGTCGGAGGCGGGATGCACGTCTTCCACAGCAGCGCCGAGTACAAAGCGCCATGGGGCACACCGGAACCGAGCGCCCAGTCCGGCTGGGGGGCATGCCGGAAGTGTGCGTGCCTCGCGTTCAGGGGCGGCGCCGGCGTGTGCAACGACGGCGGGGCCCACGAGTTCGCCGAGTTCGACGCCAAGTACTCGGTACCGGTGGGCACCCTGCCCGCTGCCGAGCAGGGCTGGCGGTGGTGCTCCAGGTGCCAGTGCCTGTGGGACGGAAAGCACCCCACCGGGCTGTGCTTCGCCGGAGGCGGCGCCCATGACCCGTCCGGCAGCGCCGAGTACAGCGTGCCCGTGGTGGAAGCGGCGTTGCAGGAATGGTGGATCTGGTGCGACACCTGCCAGGGTCTGGTCGCCGGCATGCACTCCGGTGTGTGCCAGGGTGGTGTCCCGCACACCATCGGTGGTGGTGTGAGCACCTACCTGGTCGCCTTCGGCAGCACCGCCACCGGCTCCCAGGCCGGTTGGCGGATGTGCGGCAGATGCCACATGCTGGCGTCCGGGGCCGGGGAGGGAGTCTGCTTCGCAGGGGGCGGACACGACTTCACCGAGAGCCTCGCGTACAGCATCCCCTCGGGTGCCGAGCCGGCCGACGCACAACCGGGCTGGCGTGCCTGCGGCAGGTGCGGAACCCTGAGCTACACCGGGTTCCGGGTGGGGCCCTGCCCGGCGGGCGACGTCCACGACCACAGCGGCAGCGACACCTACAGCGTCTTCCCCACCACCCTCGCAGGCGGCCGACCCGGCTGGAGGCGGTGTGGCAAGTGCCTGACGATGAATCTCGGAGCGGTCTCGGACGGGATCTGCCGGGACGGCGCTCCGCACGACTTCTCGGCCAGCAGGGCCTATTGCATCGGCAGCGGCGGGCCTCTCGAGGGCGCCGAGGGCAGTTGGAACTGGTGCCACCGCTGTCAGGCCCTCGCCCACGGCGGGCCCAGCTTCGGCGGGATCTGCCACGACGGAACTCCGCACGACTTCACCGAGAGCGGCACCTACGGCGTACAGATCCAACCGGCGCCGGAAGGCGGCGAAGCAGGATGGCGGCGTTGCGCTGTCTGCAACCAACTGGCGTTCAGCGGCGGCGCACCCGGCGGGATGTGCGCCGGAGGGGCACAGCACGATGTCTCGAACAGCCCCGAGTTCACGGTCGCCGTGCAGGCCCCGGCCGAAGCGCCGCCGCCCGCAGGGCCCTCCCTGACCCTGACCGAGTCCGCCGACGCGGTCGTGGTCGACGGATCCGCCTTCGGCAGCAGCACGGCGGTGGAGGTGTCGTTCATCGCGGGCGCCGTCACCACGAAGGCCGATCTGACGACGGACGGGCAAGGAGCCTTCCACCACGAGCAGCGGCCCGTGATGGCGGCGCCGCCGGGTGGCGGGCTCATCATCGCGCGTGACCAGGGCGGGGCTGCGGCGAGCGGGAGGCTGAGGAGCTTCGTCCCCGCGCCTGCGGGCTGAATCCTGCGCAGAACGCTCTCGAGTCCCTGTTGCGGCCATACCGAACGTCACGCCGATCCAGCGCGCCGCTACCGCTGCGACGGCCAGATCAGCGCCTGGGCGACGACGACGTTCTCGCCGTTGAACGTGACTGCCGGGGCTCCGTGCAACTCGTAGCCGAGGCCGATCGCCTCGCTCACTCGATGGCAGAACGCGGCGTCGTCGGGGCCGGTCAGGACTCGGTAGACGGGCAGGCCGTCCGGTGGTGTGCTCATGCGGCAAGGGTGTCAGGCCCACCCGTCGTCCGGACGTCCGGGGCGGTCGTGATCCGAGGACGGCCGGCATCCTCATCCGCCCGGCGGGATGTTGCGGTTGACGCGGAAGAGGTTGTCCCCGTCGTACGCCGCCTTGATGCGGCGGAGCCGCTCGTAGCTGCCCCGGTACGCGTCGGCGGTTCTGGTGGTGTCGTCCTCGGCCAGCTGGAAGTTGACGTAGTTGCCGCCGGTCGAGAACGGGCGGATCCTCTCCCATCCCTTGCGGACGGCGGCCACGATGCCGTCGCCGTCGGTCTGCGGGGGCCACACTCCGGAGAAGCCGCTGATGTACCGGGCCTCCCGGTTGCCGACCGCGCCGCCGTCGCCACCGGAGTCGTTCAGCGCACCCGCGAGGTGGAAGACGACGGAGAAGGACAGGGGGGACGCGGCCTCCAGCGCGACCGTCAGCGCTGCGTCCCGGAAGGCGGGGAGGTAGTCGCCGGGCAGGCAGGGGAGGAACTCGGCCTTCCAGTACTGGTTCAGCCCCTTGGGCTCCATCGCGTCGAGCATCGACTGCTGGGCCACGTACGGTTTCGCGCCGATCTGGTCGAAGACCGGCTCCCCGAGGGCACGCAGCGGGGCGAGGTCGGCCGCGGCGTCGGCGCCGCTGTGGCACACGAGCAGCGTGGCGACGGGCCTGAGGTGCCAGCCGGCCGGGACGAACGGCGCGGGCGGTGCGAGCCGGACGAGCGCCACCGCGGTCAGTTCGCGCGGGGCGGTCGCGGTGAGCTCCCGGTACGTCGCGAGTACCTCGTCCGCCCGGTCGGCGCTCCACGCGGCCAGTCCGCCGGTGACGACGGGGCCGACCTCGTGCAGCCGGAAGGTGAAGCGGGTGACGACGCCGAAGTTGCCGCCACCGCCGCGGACCGCCCAGAACAGGTCCGGGTTCTCCGCCCGGTCGGCGGTTCGTGTCCTGCCGTCCGCCGTGACGATCTCGACCTGCTCCAGGTTGTCGGCCGCCCAGCCGAACCGGCGCGTCAGGTAGCCGAATCCGCCGCCGAGGGTCAGGCCGGCGACACCCGTCCCGGACACGAACCCGAGCACCGTCGCAAGGCCGTACTGCTGGGTCGCCCGGTCCACGTCCTGCAGCAGGCATCCCGGACCGACGTGTGCGAGGCGGGCGGCCGGGTCCACGGTGACCTCGCGCATGCCGGACATGTCGAGGGTCAGACCACGGTCGGCGAGGGCCGTTCCGGCGATGTTGTGGCCTCCGCCCTTGACGCTCAGCAGCAGGCCCTGGTCCGCGGCGAACCGGACGGCCGTGGCCACGTCCCGGGCCGAGGCGGGCCGGACGACCAGCGACGGCTCGGCCGTGACCATGGCGTTCCAGACCAGGACGGCCTCGTCCCAGCCCTCGTCCCCGGCGGTGAGCAGCGGCCCTTCGAGCCGGGTGCCGAGCTGCTCGATCCGGGCGGAGGTCAGCCCTACCCGCCCGCCGTCGAGCCCGGCGACCTCGAACCTTCTCGTCCTCATGCCGGTTCCGCCTCGCTCGGTTCCGCCTGTGGCGCCCGCATCGCGGTGCGCAGCGCGTCGAGGAAGGCCTCCGGCTGCTCCACGGCGGGGTCGTCCCGGCACTCCTCGATCACGTGCAGCGGCCAGCCGTACCGGACGCTCGCCGCCTCCGCCGCCCGCAGCCGTACCTGGAGGCCGTACCGACCGTGGACGAGGTCGGTGGGGACGGCGATACGCGCGAGATCTCCGGCCGGGATCGCCGGCATGGCGACCCGTGGGACGAGGCGGCGGAGCGCCGCCTGCACGCTCGGTGTGCGGGCGCGGTCCAGGGCGTAGTCGAGCAGCGGCTGCCACTGCTCTCCCGTCTGCTCGCCCACCCGGTCCATGTCGAGGAAGCACCGGTTGAACAGGCGGTCCCGGCTCTTGGGAGTCGGACGGGCGACGAAGCCCATCATGGGTACCGCGAAGCTCGGCGCCGGCCGGAACAAGCCCAGCCCCAGTGTGTCGACCAGGATCAGGTGGGCGAGGCGGTCGCTGTGGTGCACCGCGTACCGCGCGGCGATCGCGCCCCCCATCAGGTGGCCGGCCAGTACGGGCGGCCTCCCCTGGCAGGTCTGGTCGATCAGCTCGTCGAGCCACGTCAGGACCGTTTCGGTGTCGAGTCGGCCGTCGCGTACCACCGAGGCGCCATGGCCGGGCAGGTCAGGAACGATCACCCTGTGGGTCCTGACGAGGTCGGGGATCACCTTGATCCAGAGGGCGGCGAACTCTCCCTGGCCGTGCAGCAGCACGATGGGCGGGCCCGCACCGCCTTCCAGGACTGCGGTGGACACCGTCGCCAGCTGAAGCTGCCGCTCCCTCAGCGGCATCGCGGCGAGGAGCTGGTCGCGCGTCTGCTGACCGGCGGGCCGCTCCGGGTGTGCCGGCCTGTCCTGAGTGCTCATCACGGTCTCCTTCCCTCAGCGCCCACCAGGAGGCCTACGAGACCTACGGGGCCTACGAGGAAAGAGTCCGCGTCCGGCGGCGGCCTCCGCATCGGTCGTACCGACCAACTCGGCCGGCGCGCGCCGTGTGGGTATTTCTGTGCAGGCTGCCCGGGTTATACGAGGTCGTGCTCGTAGGCGTACGCGGTGGCGGCGGCCCGCGAGGAGACGCCCAGCTTGGTGAACATGTTGCTCACGTGCCGGGCAACCGTCTTGTCGCTGATGACGAGCCTGTCCGCGATCTCCCGGTTCGACGCACCGGTCGCGACCAGGCGGAGCACCTCGACCTCGCGGGGGGTCAGGCCTCCGGGAGTCGGGTACGAGGCCCGGCCCGCCCGGCTCATGAGCTGCCGCACCTGGTCCAGCGCCGGCACCGCGCCCAGGCGCTCGAAGACCCGGCGGGCGGCTTCCAGCTCCATCTCGGCCGTGTCGTGGTCGCCGATCCGGCGGCACGCCCGCGCCATCTGCAGCCGGACCCGTGCCGTTTCGTAAGGAGCGTCGATGTCGTGCCAGGCAACCCACGCGCGGCGCAGGGCGACGCACGCGGCCTCCGGTTCACCGGCGGCAAGGAGCGCGGACCCGTGCGCGTACGCGACGACCGCACGCAGGTACGGCGAGTCGAAACCGGCGGCGATCTTGTCCAGCTCGTCCACCGCGAGGTGAGCGTCCTCGACGGCTCCGGCGGCGAGCTCGATCTCCACATAGCCGGCCAGCACCCCGGGCCGGTCCTCCGCCCCCTCGGTCTCCCCGAGCGTCCGGCGGATCGCGGCTGCGGCGTCATCGAGGCGGCCCTGGGCCAGCCGGAGCAGCGCCAGGCCCGGCTGCGCCGAGTGTCCCCGGTCGATGGCCTCGCGGTAGCAGTTCTCGGCCCGGGGGAAGTCGCCGCGCAGCCGGTACAGCTCGGCTCGCTGGTACAGCGCCATGCCCATCACCGGGTTGCCGGGCGGGTCGGACAGGTGCTCGCACGCCTGCCGCACCTCGTCCATGGCGTCCGCCCACTCGCCGCGCAACTGCATGATCTCCGAACGGTGTACCAGGCACTGGCCCCGGTACGGCTTGAGGTCCTGCTGCGTGGCGCACCAACGGCTCAGTGCCGCCGTCCACTCCTGCACGCGACGGAGGTCGAAGACCCCGCGGCAGGCGAGGATCACGGCGCAGTAGACGATTCCGGCGGCGACCGGCGACACCTCTCCCATGGTCACCGCCACCATCGCCTCGTCCAGCATCGCCACGCCCTGCGCCGTCCGGCCCTGTGCGAGCAGCGCCTGGCCCTGCCCCAGCCTCCCGAGCGCCTGCAGGTCGGCATCGTCGAACCGGTCCGCGATCTCGGTGATCTCCACCAGCGAGCGGCGCGCCGCCTCGGGATCGCCCCCGTCCAGAGCCCGCAGCACCATGGGGATGCGCAGATACCCCTGCTCCGCGCAGTCCAGCGCCGCGTCCTCGAGGATGTGCTGCGCCCGTGCCAGCCATCCGCCGCCGCGGGCATGCTCGCCGTGGAGGACGAGCGTGAACCCGATCCAGAACGCACACCGTACGGCCGAAGCCACGTCCCCTCGCTCCAGGAACGCGTGATGGGCCCGCTCCCAGGCCCCGGTCGCCCCGTCGACGGCTCCGATCAGGTACGCCGCACGCGCCATCCGGTCGAGATCATCAGGCTCCAGCCGGCCCCGCTGGTCGGCGGCCGACAGATGCTCATACGCATCCCGCCACGCCAGCCGCTCGTACGCCTCGCGCCCCCGCATGCGTGGATCAACGGTGGCCATGAGTGCTCCCTCGAGCGACGAGTCCCTGTGGGCAGCGTACGTGGTGACCGCTGGTCACGCCCGGGTCCCGGGGCCGGGCCGGCGGTTCCGGCGAGGTCCCGGGGCGGGCCACGGCCGCGGCGCGTTCTCCGGGCAGAAAGTGCGGGCAGGCCCCTTGCCTGTCCGTGTCCGGGGCTGAGTTACTGATCTCCGGCATGTGGCGACCGAATGATCGGTCGTCCGGAGTGACGCGGCTGGCGAGGGAGGCGTCCCGATGGCGGATGCGGTGACGGACCTGCTGGACCCGGGGGAACGGCTGGACGCGGAGGCGTTGCGGGCGCTGCAGCTTCAGCGGCTGCACAGCTCACTGCGGCACGCCTACGAGAACGTGCCGTTCTACCGGGAGTCCTTCGACCGTGCCGGGCTCCGTCCGGAGGACTGCCGCTCGCTCGCCGACCTGGACCGCTTCCCCTTCACCACCAAGGCGGACCTGCGGGAGAACTACCCGTACGGGATGCTCGCGGTGCCGCGGGAGAGGGTCCGGCGCATCCATGCCTCCAGCGGGACCACCGGGCGGCCCACCGTCGTCGGCTACACCGACGGCGATCTGGACCTGTGGGCGGACGTGGTGGCGCGGTCGCTGCGGGCGGCCGGTGCCCGGCCGGGGGACACCGTGCATGTGGCGTACGGGTACGGACTGTTCACCGGCGGGCTCGGCGCACACTACGGGGCGGAGCGGCTGGGCTGCACGGTCGTCCCGGCGTCCGGAGGGATGACCGCCCGTCAGGTGCAGCTGATCCAGGATCTGCAGCCGGGCGTCATCATGGTCACCCCGTCCTACATGCTGACGCTGCTGGACGAGTTCGAGCGGCAGGGCGTCGATCCGCGGAGCACCTCGCTGCGGGTGGGTGTCTTCGGCGCCGAGCCGTGGACCGAGGGGATGCGGCGGGAGATCGAGGAGCGGTTCGCCATCGACGCGGTGGACGTCTACGGGCTGTCGGAGGTGATCGGCCCGGGTGTGGCGCAGGAGTGCGTGGAGACCAAGGACGGGCTCCACGTCTGGGAGGACCACTTCTTTCCGGAGATCGTCGATCCGGTCACGGGCGAGGTGCTGCCGGACGGTTCCGAGGGGGAACTGGTCCTCACCTCGCTGACCAAGGAGGCGATGCCGGTGATCCGGTACCGGACGCGGGATCTGACGAGGCTGCTGCCGGGCACGGCGCGGGTGTTCCGGCGGATGGAGAAGGTCACCGGAAGGAGCGACGACCTGGTGATCCTGCGCGGGGTGAACCTGTTCCCCACACAGGTCGAGGAGATCGTGCTGCGCACGCCCGGGGTCGCGCCGCACTTCCAGCTGCGGCTCACCCGTGAGGGCCGGCTCGACGCGCTGACCGTGCGGGCGGAGGCGCGCACGGATGCCGGGCCCGGGGTGCGGGAAGCCGCGGCACGGGCGATCGCGCAGGGTATCAAGGACGGTATCGGGGTGTCGGCGGGCGTGGAGATCGTCGATCCGGAGTCGCTGGAGCGGTCGGTGGGCAAGATCCGGCGGATCGTCGACGAGCGTCCCCGGTAGCCGGCGCCCCGACAGCCGGCGTCCCGACAGCCGGCGTCCCCGTCAGCCGGCGCCCCCGTCGCCCAGCCGGTTCCGCAGCTCCCGCTTGAGGATCTTTCCGCTGGCGTTGCGGGGCAGTTCGGCCACGAACAGGACCTGCTTGGGTGCCTTGAAGGCGGGCAGCCGCTCCCGGGCGTGGGCGATCAGCTCCTCCTCCGTGACCTCCTCGCGCGGGACCACGACCGCCGTCACCGCCTCGATCCACCTCTCGTGGGGCAGGCCGATCACGGCAGCCTCGGCGACGGCGTCGTGGGTGTAGAGGGCGTCCTCGACCTGACGCGAGGCGACGAGTACGCCGCCGGAGTCGATGACGTCCTTCACCCGGTCGACGATCGTGAAGTAGCCGTCTCCGTCGCGGACGGCGAGGTCGCCGGAGTGGAACCAGCCGCCGCGGAAGGCCTCGGCGGTCTCCTCCGGCTTGTCCCAGTAACCCTCACAGAGTTGCGGGGAGCGGTAGACGATCTCGCCCGGGGCGCCGTCCGGGACGTCCTTGCCGTCCTCGTCGACCACGCGGGCGTCGACGAACAGGACGGTCCTGCCACAGGAGTCCATCCTGCCCTCGTGCTCGTCGGGGCCGAGGACGGTGGCCAGCGGTCCGATCTCGCTCTGTCCGAAGCAGTTGTAGAGGGCGAGCCGGGGGAGGTGCTCGCGCAGGCGTTGCAGCACCCGGACCGGCATGACCGACGCCCCGTAGTAGGCCTTGCGCAGGCCGCCCAGGTCCCGGGTGGCGAAGTCGGGGCGGCCGGCCAGGCCGATCCACACGGTGGGCGGCGCGAAGAGGCTGTCCACGCGGCCGGTCTCGATCAGGTCGAGGAGCCGGTCGCCGTCGGGTGCGTCCAGGACGGTGTTCGTCGCGCCGACCGCCAGATACGGCAGCAGGAAGACGTGCATCTGCGCCGAGTGGTACAGCGGCAGCGCGTGCACGGGGCGGTCCCCGGCGCTGAGGTCGAGGGCCGTGATGGCGCTCAGATACTCGTGGACCAGCGCGCGGTGGGTCATCATCGCGCCCTTCGGCAGAGCGGTGGTGCCGGAGGTGTACAGCAGTTGCACCAGGTCCTCGGCGGCGGGCTCCGGACCGTCGTACGCCGGCGCCGCGTCCAGCCGGGAGAGCAGCGAGCCGGCGGCGTCGCGCAGCGGCAGGGCGGGTACCGCCTCCGGGAGCCGGCCGGCCAGGTCGGGGTCGGCCAGGACCAGCGCGCTGCCGGACTGGCGGACGAGGTAGGCGAGGTCGTCGCCGGTCAGGTTCTGGTTGACCGGTACGTGCACCAGTCCCGCGCGGGCGCAGGCGAGGAAGGCGATGAGGTAGGCGTCGGAGTTGTGGCCATAGGCACCGACGCGGTCGCCGGCTGCCAGGCCCGCGCCGCGCAGGACGCTCGCCGCGCGGGAGACGGCGGCGTCGAGTTCCTCGTACGTCCAGGAGCGGTCGCCGTACTCCAGAGCGACCCGTGCCGGGGTGCGCCGGGCGCTGCGCCGCAGCACCCCGTCAACCGTGCTGCCGTGTCCGGGCGTCATGACAGATGATCCTCGGTCCGTTCGACGGGGCGGGTCAAGACGGCTGCGTCCGGCGCCCCGAACGACCGCCGGTCGTGGCACTTACACGTGAACATACCCAGTGGTACGGTCAACCGCCCCTTCCCCTCATGACGTTGGGAGGCTCGATGCGCACCCGCCGCGCGAGAAGAAGGCTCGCCGTCGCCGCCGTCGCCCTGCTCACCGCCGCGACCGCGCTGCCGGCGTCCGCCGCGGACCGGCACGAACAGCCCGACCGGCACGAACGCCCGTCCCACGGCGGGCTGTCCGCCGTCATCCGCTACACCGAGTACGGCATCCCGCACATCCTGGCCGAGGACCACGCGAACCTCGGCTTCGGCACCGGCTGGGCGCAGGCGGCCGACGAGGTGTGCACGGTGGCCGACGGGTTCGTGACGGTGCGCGGGGAGCGCTCCCGCTTCTTCGGGCGGGACGCGACGAGCGACGGCTCCCTCTCCTCCGCCCGCACCAACCTCTCCAGCGACCTGTTCTTCCGCGGTGTCCGGGAGGCGGGCACGGTGGAGAAGCTGCTGCGCGAGCCGGCTCCGCGCGGCCCCAGCCGCTCGGCGAAGGATCTGATGCGGGGCTACGCGGCGGGCTACAACGCCTGGCTGGCGCAGAACCGGATCACCGACCCGGCGTGCCGCGGTGCCGACTGGGTGCGGCCGGTGACGGCGCTGGACGTGGCCGTGCGCGGCTTCGCCCTGTCGGTGCTCGGCGGGCAGGGACGGGCCGTGGACGGCATCACGGCAGCGCAGCCGCCGGCCGGTGCAACCGCACCCGGCGGGGCGCCGACCGGGCCGCCGGCACCCCGCCGGGCGCCGGACGCCGAGGCGACCGCGCGGGCCGCCCGGGAGCTGTTCGCCCACGACGATGCCGGCATGGGCTCCAACGCGGTGGCCTTCAGCGGCAGGACGACGGCGGACGGGCACGGGCTGCTGCTCGGCAATCCGCACTACCCGTGGCACGGCGGGCGCCGCTTCTGGCAGTCGCAGCAGACGATCCCGGGCCGGCTCAACGTCGCCGGAGCCTCACTGCTCGGGACGTCGACGGTGGCCATAGGTCACAACGCCCATGTGGCCTGGAGCCACACCGTCGCCACCGGTGTGCCCTTCAACCTGCACCGGCTGACGCTGGATCCGGCCGACCCGACCGCCTATCTGGTGGACGGCCGGCGCGAGCGCATGACCAGACGGTCCGTCACCGTGCCCGTCAGGGGAGGTGAGCCGGTCACCCGGACCCAGTGGTGGACCCGGTACGGGCCGGTGGTCACCGGACTCGGCCCCTCGCTGCCGCTGCCGTGGACGGCGACGGCGGCGTACGCGCTCCACGACCCCAACGCCGCCAACCTGCGGGGCTCCGACACCGCGCTCGGTTTCGGCCGGGCCCGCGGCACCGACGACCTGCTGTCCACGCTGCGGCGCACCCAGGGTCTGCCCTGGGTGAACACCATCGCCGCCGACTCCCGCGGCCACACCCTGTTCACCCAGTCCCAGGTGCTGCCCCGGATCACCGACGAGCTGGCCGAGCGCTGCTCCACCCCGCTCGGCGAGGTGACGTACCCGGCCTCCGGGGTCGCGGTCCTGGACGGCTCGCGCGGCGACTGCGCACTGGGCCGTGACCATGACGCCGTGCAGCGGGGCATCCTCGGCCCGGCGCGGATGCCGACACTCACGGACGCGCCGTACGCGGAGAACTCCAACGACAGCGCCTGGCTGACCAACGCCGACCGGCCGCTGACCGGGTACGAGCGGGTCTTCGGCCCGGAGGCGACGCGGCGTTCGCTGCGGACCCGGGGCGCGCTCGAGGACGTCGCCGCGATGGCCGACCGCGGCGGTCTGACCGTACGGGACCTGCAGCGGCAGCAGTTCACCAACCGCGCGCCCGCCGGGGAGCTCGCCGCGGCGGACGCGGCGAAGGCGTGCGAGGCGCTCCCCGGGGCCACCGCGCAGGGCAGCGACGGCGAGCCCGTCGACGTGCGCGAGGCCTGCGCGGTGCTCGCCGCGTGGGACCGCACCGTCGGGACCGACAGCCGCGGGGCGCTGCTCTTCGACCGGTTCTGGCGGAAGCTGACGGCGGCGGTGCCGGCCGAGCGGCTGTGGAAGGTGCCGTTCGACGCCGCCGACCCGGTCCGCACCCCGCACACGCTCGACACCGGCGGCCCGGCCCTCGCCACCGCCCTCGCGGACGCCGTGGCCGAACTGCGGGCGGCCGGCACTCCGTTGGACGCACCGCTCGGGGAGCACCAGTACGTGGTCCGGGGCGGCGAGCGGTTCCCGGTCGGCGGCGGGACGGAGGCGCTGGGTATCTGGAACAAGCTGGAACCCCGGTGGGACGCGGGCCGCGGCGGCTACACCGAGGTGGCACACGGCTCCAGCTACATCCAGGCCGTGGGCTGGGACGGTGGCCGCTGCCCGGTGGCGCGGACGCTGCTGACGTACTCCCAGTCCTCGAACCCGCAGTCCCCGCACCACGCCGACCAGACCCGGCTGTTCTCCCGCGGGAAGTGGGTGACCTCCCGCTTCTGCGAGCGGGACATCTGGTCGTCGCCGGAGCTCAGGGTGGTGTGGGCGCGCGAGCGCCGCTGACCGCACCGTCCGGCCGCCACCCGTGCCGCCCGGACGCGAGCCGTACACGAGCCGGCGCAGCACCGCCTCGGCGGGGCCCCGGCGGCCCGGCGCGTTCCCGGGCGCGCGGCCGCCACGGTGGCCGGCCCCGGCGCCCGGGGATCGGCCGGAGGGCGCCGGCCTGTCCACCGAAGTCCCGGGCACGCCCGCCGATGACCGACGCAAGACGGCGCGGCCCCGTCACCGGGTCATGGCCGGCCCTGCCGATAGGTTTCGCGCAGCCGCCGTTTGTAGAGCTTTCCGTTCGGGTCCCGGGGCATCTCGGCGACGAAGTCGACGCTCCGGGGGCGTTTGTATCCGGCCAGATGCCGGGCGCAGTGGCCGAGGATCGTACCGGCGAGTGCGGGACCGGGCTCGTGGCCCGGGGCGGGTTCGACGACGGCCTTGACCTCCTCCCCCCAGTCGTCGTGCGGGACGCCGAAGACGGCGGCGTCGGCGACGGCCGGGTGGGCGAGCAGGGCGGCCTCGATCTCGGCCGGATAGATGTTGACGCCGCCGGAGATGATCAGGTCGATCTTGCGGTCGCGCAGGAAGAGGTAGCCGTCCTCGTCGAGGTGGCCGAGGTCGCCCACGGTGAAGTAGTCGCCGACGCGGCTGCCGCGCGTCTTGGCCTCGTCCTTGTGGTAGGTGAATCCTCCGGTGCTCATCTTCATGTAGACGGTGCCGAGCCGGCCCGGCGGGAGCGGGTTGCCGTCGTCGTCGAGGACGGCGAGCTCGCTGATCGGCCAGGCCCGCCCGACGGTGCCGGGTTTCTTCAGCCAGTCCTCGGCGGTCGCGAAGGCCCCGCCGCCCTCGCTGGCGGCGTAGTACTCCTCCACGCACGGCCCCCACCACTCGATCATCGCCCGTTTGACGTGGTCGGGGCAGGGTGCGGCACCGTGGATGGCGTGCCGCAGACAGGAGACGTCGTAGCGGGAGCGCACCTCCTCGGGCAGCGCCAGCAGGCGGTGGAACTGGGTGGGCACCATGTGGGTGTGGGTGCAGCGGTGACGGTCGATCAGGCGGAGCATCCCCTCGGGCGTCCACTTGTCCATCATCACCAGCCGGTGCCCGAGGTGCAGGGACGCTCCGGCGAACTGCAGCACGGCGGTGTGGTAGAGCGGCGAGCAGACCAGGTGAACGTTGCCGTCGAAGGGCCGGATGCCGAAGATGCCGAGGAAGCCGCCGAGGTGGGTGTCCTCGGGGGCGGTGCCGGGCAGCGGCCGGCGGATGCCGCGCGGACGGCCGGTGGTGCCGGAGGTGTAGTTCATCACCCAGCCGAGGGTGCGGTCCGCGGGAGGCGACTCCGGCTGTCCGGCGAGGAGACCGGCGTACGGCCGGAAGCCCGGGGCGGCGCCGACCAGGTACCGGTGGGCGGCGGGCAGCCGGGCCTCGTCGGCGGCGTGCCGGGCGGGCTCGGCGTACCGCTCGTGGGCGATGAGCACCTTGGCGCCGGAGTCCGCGACGATCCAGGCGATCTCGGGGCCGACGAGATGGTGGTTGACCGGGACCAGGTAGAGCCCGGCCTGGGTGGCTGCCAGATAGGCGGTGAGGAGTTCGGCGCCGTTGGGCAGCACGACGGCGAAGGCGTCGCCGCGGGAGAGCCCGGCCGCGCGCAGTCCGTGCACCAGGCGGTTGGCGTCGGCGTGCAGCCGTCCTGCGGTCCACTCGGCGCCGTCGGGGGCGACGAGCACGCGGCGGGCGGGGTCCTCGGTGGCCTGGGCCCAGAATCCGTCCGTCATGACGGGCCGCTCCTTCCGGCGATGCGGTTGATGCGCTGCACGGCCCGTTCGAAGCCGCGGGTGAGGTCGTCGAGGACGGCCCGGACGCTGCGCTCCTCGGTCATCCGGCCGACGATCTGCCCGACGGGGGTGCCGAGCAGCGGCTCGACCTCGTAGCGCTGGATGCGGGAGACCGCCTCGGCGACCAGGAGACCCTGCAGGGGCATCGGCAGGGTGCCGGGCCCGTCGGGGGCGTCCCAGGCGTCGGTCCACTCGGTGCGCAGCTGCCGCGCGGGCTTGCCGGTCAGCGCGCGGGAGCGGACGGTGTCGCCGGAACCGGCGTCGAGCAGCTTGCGGGTCAGGGCGGGCGAGCCGAGCGTCGCCTCGGTGGTGGTCAGCCACAGCGAGCCCAGCCAGACGCCCTGGGCCCCGAGGGCGAGGGCGGCGGCGGCCTGCTCGCCGCTGCCGATGCCGCCGGCGGCCAGCACCGGGAGCGGGTCGACGGCCTCGACGACCTCGGGGGTGAGCACCATGGTGGCGATCTCGCCGGTGTGGCCGCCGGCCTCGTAGCCCTGCGCGACCACGATGTCGATGCCCGCATCCCGGTGCTTGCGGGCGTGCCGGGCGCTGCCCGCGAGGGCGGCGACCCGGATGCCGCGGTCATGGGCGCGGGCGACGACGTCGGGGGGCGGGGAGCCCAGGGCGTTGGCCAGCAGCCGCACCGGATGGTCGAGGGCGACGTCGAGCTGGCCGCGGGCGACCTGCTCCATCCAGCCGGTGATGCGCCATCCGGACGGCTGCCCCTCGGCGAGTTCGGGCACGCCGTGGCGGGCGAGCAGGTCCTTGACGAACCGCCGGTGCGACTCGGGGATCATGGCCTCGACCTGGGCCTCGGTGACACCCTCGACCTTCCTGGCGGGCATGACGACGTCCAGGCCGTAGGGCCGCCCCCCGGTGTGCGCCTCGATCCAGTCGAGGTCGCGTCCGAGGTCGTCCGGGGCGGTGTAGCGGACCGCGCCGAGCACACCGAGGCCGCCGGCCCGGCTGATGGCGGCGGCGACGGCGGGAAAGGGCGTGAACCCGAAGACGGCGTGCTCGATTCCGAGGGTCTGGCTCAGCTCCGTCTGCATGGGCGCAGGATGCCGCAGCCGACCGGACGACGGAAGAGGTTGTCTGACAGACAGTCAGATAGCTGGACGGAATCCCCGCACCGGCCCGGCGGGCCTCGCGCACCCCATTGACACGCTCAGCCACTGACAGGAAAGTTTCGTCCCGAAGGGCGGTTCCCGAAAGATACTTTCACATCGGACGCGGGAGGCCTCGATGGCGGACGACCCGACGAGCGGACCGACCCGCCGGCAACTGGGCGCCCTGGCCCTGGGCGGCGCTCTGACCATCGCCCCGCTCGCGGCCGGTCCCGCCGCCGCGGTCCCGGACGGCGGCCGCGGAGGGCACCGCCGCACCCTGCGGTACGGCTCCCCGGAGCGCGCCGGGCTGCTCGGCTCACATCTGCGGCACCTCGTCACCGACGCCGAGACGTTCCTCGGCCCCTCCCCGGCACACCCCTGGTACGCGGGTGCCGTGCTGCTCGCCGGTCGCGGCGGCACCGTGGCGCTGCACGAGCCCATCGGCACGGCGGTGCGCTACCGGGCGTACGACGAGGAGACCGACACCGGGGTCGAGTTCCCGCCCGAGGAGCAGCACCCCATGGCCCGGGACACGGTGTTCGACCTGGCGTCGGTCTCCAAGCTGTTCACCTCGATCCTCGCGGTGCAGCAGCGGGAGCGGGGCGCGCTGGAGCTGGAGGCGCCGGCCGCCGCGTACCTGCCGGAGTTCGGGCAGGCCGGCAAGCAGGACGTGACCATCCGCCAACTGCTCACCCACACCTCGGGGTTCCGCCCGTGGATCCCGCTGTACCTGGCGCCGACGTACGAGGAGAGGCTGCGGCTGGTCTTCGAGGAGGAGCCGACCGCCCCGCCCGGTACCGCCTACCGCTACTCGGACCTGAACCTGATCTCGCTGCAGCTGGTGCTGGAGCGGGTCACCGGCCGGAGCCTGGACGCCCTGCTCCGCGACGGGATCACCGCCCCGCTGGGGATGCACTCCACCCGCTACAACCCGCCCGCCTCCTGGCGGCCGAGGATCGCGGCCACGGAGGACGCCCGCGCCCCCTGGTCCGGGCTGGACCGGGGCCTGGTGTGGGGCGAGGTGCACGACGAGAACGCGTTCAGCCTAGGCGGGGTGGCGGGCCACGCGGGCGTCTTCTCCTGCGCCTGGGACCTGGCGGTCCTCGGCCGTACGCTGCTGGACGGCGGCTCCTACGGGCGGGCGCGCATCCTGCGGCCGGAGTCGGTGGAGCTGATGTTCACCGACTTCAACACCGACTTCCCCGGCGACGAGCACGGCCTCGGCTTCGAGCTCTACCAGCACTGGTACATGGGGGCGATGGCCACGCCGCGCACCGCCGGACACACCGGGTTCACCGGCACCTCGCTGGTGCTCGACCCGACCACGGACTCGTTCCTCGTCGTGCTGGGCAACTCGGTGCATCCGGTGCGCTCCTGGCGCTCCGGGTCGGCTCCCCGTGTCGCCGCCGCCGACCGCATGGCCCGCGCGGTGCCGGTCCGGCCGGACCGGGGGCGCACCGCGTGGTTCTCCGGGATGGCGAGCTCCGCGACGGCGACGCTGACCCTGCCGGCGCTGGACACCTCCTCCGGCGGAGCCGCGCTGCGCTGCGCGCTGTGGTGGGACACCGAGCCGCTCTCCGACGCCCTCGTCCTGGAGGCGGCCACCGACGGCGGCGCCTCGTGGCAGCCGGTGCCGTTCACCACCGACCGCCGGGGCGCGACGCCGCGCGAGCACCCGGACGGCACGGCCGACGGCTGGTCGGGGCGGGCCTGGCACCGGCTCGCGGCTCGGCTGCCGGCCGCCCGCGGTCTGACACTGCGCTGGCGGTACGGCACCGACCGGCTGTACGTGGGCCGCGGAGCCTATGTCGACCGGCTGCGGGTCCGGGCGGCGGACGGCGTGCTGTTCGACGACGCCCGCCCGGCGGACGCGGCGCGGATCCGGTCGGAGGGGTGGGCCCGGTCGGCCGACTGAGGTGCCGCGCCGAGCGCCGCCGGGTTCAGCCGCCCGTCCGCTCCAGTACGGCCATGGCCGCGTTGTGTCCCGGTACCCCGCTGACCCCGCCACCACGGACCGCGCCCGCCCCGCACAGCAGCAGGTTGGGCTGTGCCGTCTCCACTCCCCAGCGGCCGGTGCCGTCCTGGGCGTGGGGCCAGGCCAGTTCGCGGTGGAAGATGTTGCCGCCGGGCAGCCGCAGGTCGTGCTCCAGGTCGACCGGGGTGCGGGCCTCGATGCAGGGCCGCCCGTCGGCGTCGGTGGCCAGGCATTCGGCGAGCGGTTCGGCCAGGTGGGCGTCGAGCTGGGCGAGGGTCGCCTCGAGCAGGTCGGCACGGACGGCGTCGTTGTCCCGGGCGAACAGCCGGGCGGGGGTGTGCAGACCGAACAGGGTGAGGGTGTGGTGGCCCCGCGCGGCCAGGTCCGGGCCGAGGATGCTCGGGTCGGTGAGCGAGTGGCAGTAGATCTCCGAGGGCGGGGCGGCGGGCGGCGCACCGGCCGCCGCCTGGGCGTAGGCCTCGGCGAGCTGGGCATAGCCCTCGGCGATGTGGAAGGTTCCGGCGAACGCCTCGCGCGGGTCGGCCGCCGGGTCGCGCAGCGCGGGCAGCCGGGTGAGCAGCATGTTCACCTTCAGCTGGGCGCCCTCGGCGGGCTCGGGCGGCGGGGTGCCGGTGAGCGCGGCCAGCTCGCGCGGGGAGGCGTTCACCAGGACGTGCCGGGCGGCGGCCACACCCTCGCCGTCGGCCGTGCGGTAGGTGATCTCGGCGGTCCGCCCGTCGCTGTCGATACGGACCGCCTCATGGCCGGTGGCGAGTTCGGCGCCGGCCGCGCGGGCCGCCCCGGCCAGCGCGTCGGTGAGGGCGCCCATGCCGCCGACCGGCACGTCCCAGGCGCCGGTGCCCCCGCCGATGACGTGGTAGAGGAAACAGCGGTTCTGCCGCAGCGAGGGGTCGTGGGCGTCGGCGAACGTGCCGATCAGCGCGTCGGTGAGGACCACTCCGCGGACCAGGTCGTCCGCGAAGCGCTCCTCGATGGCCACGCCGACCGGTTCCTCGAAGAAGGCCCGCCAGGCCTCCGCGTCGTCGACCCGGCGGCGCAGCTCCGCGCGGCTGGGCAGTGGCTCGGTGAGCGTCGGGAAGACCCGCTCGGCGAGCCGCCCGGTCATGCCGTAGAAGCGCTGCCAGGCGGTGTACTCGCGGTCGGAGCCGGTGAGCCGGGCGAACGACTCGCGGGTCCGCTGTTCGCCGCCGCCGACCAGCAGCCCCGTGGGCCGTCCGCCCCGTTCGACGGGGGTGTACGAGGAGACGGTGCGCGACCGGAGGCGGAAGTCCAGGCCGAGGTCCCGCACGATCTTCCCGGGCAGCAGGCTGACCAGGTACGAGTAACGGGACAGGCGGGCGTCGACGCCGGCGAACGGCCGGGTGGACACGGCCGCGCCACCGGTGTGGTCCAGCCGCTCCAGCACCAGCACCGAGCGCCCGGCGCGGGCCAGATAGGCGGCGGCGACCAGGCCGTTGTGGCCGCCGCCGACGATCACGGCGTCGTAGGTACCGGATCCCGGGTCTGCGGTCATGGCTCTTGGTAGCACGCGGTGATCGCCGCCGCCAGAGGCCGCCGGCGGGCGGGGGCGGCGGCGCGGCGGGGGCGGGACGTCAGGCACGGTTCGGGGGTACGGGGCGCAGTGCGGCCGACCGGCGGTACAGGTCGGCGGCCTCGGCGCCGCGGCCGAGCTGCCGCAGGCAGTGGGCCTCGTCGCCGCGGGCCGTGAGGATGTCGGGGTGGTCGGCGCCGAGGACGCGCTCGCGGGCGGCGGCGACCTGCCGGTACTCGGTGAGCGCCGCCGTCCGGCGGCCCAGCCGGCCGAGGCCCACGGCTACCTCCGCTGCGGTTCGGCAGCACCCTGAAGGGGCGCGGGGAACTGCGCGGCCGGCCACGACCGCACCACGGACGAGCGACGGCACATCAGGGCGCTTCCAGCGGAGCACTCAGCGCCGTACCCGCGGCATCCCCAGGCCGATCCAGGAGATGATCTCGCGCTGGATCTCGTTGTTGCCGCCGCCGAAGGTGAAGACGACCGCCGAGCGGTAGCCGCGTTCCAGCTCGCCGTGGAGCACGGCGCCCGCCGAGTCCTCCTTGAGCGGACCCGCGGCGGCGAGGATCTCCATCAGCCAGGCGTAGGCGTCCCGGCGCGCCTCGGAGCCGTACACCTTGACGGCGGAGGCGTCCTGCGGAGTGAGCGTGCCGTCCTGCACGGCGCCGACCATCCGCCAGTTGAGCAGTCTGAGCGCCTCGAGACGTACATGCGTCCGGGCGAGCAGGCGGCGTACCCAGGGCAGGTCGGCGACGCGGCGGCCGTCGGCGAGCTTGGTCTCCGTCGTCCAGCGCTGTACGTCGTGCAGGGCGCGGATCGCCATGGTGCCGTGGGCTGCGAGGGTGACGCGTTCGTGGTTGAGCTGGTTGGTGATCAGCCGCCAGCCGCGGTTCTCCTCGCCGACCCGGTGGGTGACCGGGACGCGGACGTGGTCGTAGTAGCCGGCGGTGGTGTCGTGGCCGGCGAGGGTGCGGATGACGGTGCAGGAGTACCCGGGGTCGGTGGTCGGCACCAGCAGCATCGTGATCCCCTGGTGCGGCGGGGCGCCGGGGTCCGTGCGCACGGCGAGCCACACCCAGTCGGCGGTGTCCCCGTTGGTGGTCCAGATCTTCTGGCCGTTCACCACGTAGCTGTCGCCGTCGCGCTCCGCGCGGGTGCGCAGTGCCGCCAGGTCGGTGCCTGCGTCGGGTTCGCTGTAGCCGATGGCGAAGTCGATCTCGCCGGAGAGGATCTTCGGCAGGAAGTACGCCTTCTGCTCGTCGGTGCCGTACCGCATGAGCGTGGGCCCGACGGTGTTCAGCGCCATCAGCGGCAGCGGGACGCCCGCCCGGGCGGCCTCGTCGAAGAACACGTACTGCTCCATCGCGCTCAGGCCGCGTCCGCCGTACTCCTCCGGCCAGCCGACGCCGAGCCAGGCGTCCGCGCCGAGGCGCCGGATCGTGTCCCGGTAGAACCGCTTCTGGGCGGCCGGGTCGGTGTGCCGGCCGGCCGGGCCCGGCGGCACCACGTCGGCGAAGTAGGCGCGCAGTTCGCTGCGCAACCGCTGCTGCTCGGGCGTGTGGGCGAGGTGCACGGCGCCTCCAGGTCCCCGGGGACGTTCCTACGGTCCTGACGGTCCTGACGGCGCACACGGTAGAACGTGTTTCAGTAAGGGGGAAGAGCCATGCGCACCCGAAACCGGCGCCCGCGGGTCAGCCCAGCGTGGCGAGGAAGGCGTCACAGGCCCGTGCGCAGGCACGGCAGGCCGCCGCGGCCTCCTCGGCGCCCGGATGCCGGTCGAAGGAGTGCGCGCCCTCCAGGCAGGCCTGACGGCACCACTCCACCTGGACCCGGATCACGGACTCGTCCACCTGGTTCTGCTGCGACAGCACACGGCAGGTGGCGTCGCACACCTCCGCGCACATGATGCCCCGGCGCCGGAGGTGTTCCCGGTCCTCGGTTCCGTCCCGTTCGTCGAAGCTCGCGCGCAGTGCGCACGCCCGCGCGCACTCGGTGCAGGCCTGCGCACAGGCGAAGCGGTCCTCCAGGAAGCGGAACAGCTCCTGCTGCGTCGTCGTGGTCACATCGCGCGGGTGTCCGCCCGCCCCGCCGCCAAACCCCCCGATCCCGCCACTGCCCGGGCCGTCGGCTGCCGCCGACGGCCCGGGGTGCCGGAGGGTGACGGGTCGTGCCGGTGCGTAGTTTCCCGCTCGCCGGGGGCGGGGAACCCATGCGCCGTGCTGCTGAAGAGGAGAAGGGCCCGGGCCGGCGCGCGGGCCCGTCGTGCCGCCGAGGCGACCGCCGACTGGGCCGACGCGCGACTTCCCCTCTCGGAGGGCGGAGGGCTGCTGCGCAAGGCGTTCCCGGACCACTGGTCGTTCCTGCTCGGCGAGATCGCCCTCTACAGCTTTGTCGTCCTGCTGCTGTCCGGTGTCTGGCTGACGCTGTTCTTCCATCCCGCGATGAACGAGGTCGCCTACGAGGGCTCGTACCTGCCGCTGCGCGGCGTGCCGATGTCGGAGGCGTACCGCTCGACGCTGGAGATCAGCTTCGATGTGCGCGGCGGACTGCTGATCCGTCAGATGCACCACTGGGCCGCACTGGTGTTCGTCGCCGCGATCGGTGTCCATCTGCTGCGGGTGTTCTTCACGGGCGCGTTCCGCCGTCCGCGCGAGGCCAACTGGGTGATCGGGGTGACGCTGTTCCTGCTGGCGCTCGCCGAGGGCTTCGCCGGCTACTCGCTCCCCGACGACCTGCTGTCCGGGACGGGGCTGCGGATCGCGCAGGGCATCATGCTGTCGATCCCGCTGGTGGGGACGTATGTCAGCATGCTCGCGTTCGGCGGCGAGTACCCGGGCCAGGACTGGCTCCCGCGGCTGTACTCGCTGCACATCCTGCTGCTGCCGGGTCTGCTGCTGGCCCTGGTGACGGTCCATCTGATCCTGGTCTTCTATCTCAAGCACACGCACTGGGCGGGCCGCGGGCGCACCAACCGCAACGCGGTGGGCAAGCCGATGTTCCCGCAGTTCACGGCGAGTTCGTCGGGCCTGTTCTGCATGGTCTTCGGGGTGCTGACGCTGATCTCGGGTGTGGTGCAGATCAATCCGGTCTGGGCGTACGGCCCCTACCGTTCCGACCTGATCTCGACGGGCTCGCAGCCGGACTGGTACGTCGGCTTCCTGGAGGGTGCGCTACGGCTGGTGGGGCCCTGGGAGACGGTGGTGGCCGGGCACACGATCATGTGGAACGTGCTGCTGCCCTCCATCGTGCTCCCGGGGGTGCTCTTCGCCGTGCTGTACGCCTATCCGTTCCTGGAGCGGTGGGTGACGGGTGACCGGGGTGAGCACCATCTGTGCGACCGGCCCCGGGACCGGCCCGTGCGCACCGGGCTCGGCGTCGCCGCGGTGAGCGCCTACGCGGTGCTGCTGGCGGCCGGCGGCAACGACATCATCGCCTTTGCCCTCGACATCTCCCTCAACCTGCTGACCTGGGTGTTCCGGATCTCGCTCGTGGTCCTGCCGCCGGTCGCGTTCATGGTGACCAAGAGGATCTGCCTGGCGCTGCAGGAGAGGGACCGGCAGCGGCTGGCCGAGGGCGAGGAGACGGGCGTGATGCGGCAGACGGTCACGGGCGGTTTCGTGGAGGACCACACGCCGCTCGACGAGGAGAAGCAATACGTGCTCGGCACGCGCCGGCTGCCCGCTCCGCTCGCCCCGCCGGAGGGAGGGGGGCCCGAGCGGCCGGTGCAGCGGCTTCGGACGACGCTCAGCGGCTGGTACTACGACGACGGGGTCGACGTCGGGGAACCGGAGCCGGGGGCGGCAGGGGCACCGGGCGCGGAGCCCGAGCCGGACGCGTCCGCGGGCGGGCTGGAGCGCTGACGGTCCGGGTCCGCGTACTGGAAGACCAGCCCGAAGACCCCGAGCGCGAGCACACCGAGGCCTAGCAGGGCCAGCCACAGGCCGTGCACCACGCCGAGCGCGACGACCACGGACCCGACGGCGACGGTGATCGGCCAGGGACTCCGCGGCGGGAAGAAGTCCAGCGCACCGGCTCCGTCGGCGATCTCGGCGTCTCGGCGGTCCTGGGCCCGGATGCCGCGCCTGCGGTACTGGGTGTACAGGAAGAACGCGACGAGCGCGGCCATCAGGAAGGCGATGATCAGGACGGCGGTGCCGGTGGGCTCCTGGGCGAACCAGCCGTAGCAGGCCGCGGTGGCGGCGAAGAAGACCGCCACACCGGTGAACAGACGGGCCTCGGTCCTCACCGCACCTGCCTCCGTCCGGTCCGGCTCGCCGGCGTCCCGCCGATCCCGGGATGGCGCAGGTCGAAGGCCGGGGACTCGGACCGGATCCGCGGCAGCGAATGGAAGTTGTGCCGCGGCGGAGGGCAGGAGGTCGCCCACTCGAGGGAGCGGCCGTAGCCCCACGGGTCGTTTCCGTCCGCCGCCCGTCCGCGGTGGCGGGAGCGCCACACGTTGTACAGGAAGGGCAGCGTGGACAGGCCGAGCAGGAACGCGCCGATGGTGCTGACGGTGTTCAGCAGGGTGAAGCCGTCGGCGGCCAGATAGTCGGAGTAGCGGCGCGGCATGCCCTGTTCGCCGAGCCAGTGCTGGACCAGGAACGTGGTCTGGAAGCCGACGAACAGCGTCCAGAAGTGGACCCTGCCCAGACGCTCGTCCAGCATCCGGCCGGTGAGCTTGGGCCACCAGAAGTAGAAGCCGGCGAACATGGCGAAGACGACCGTGCCGAACAGCACGTAGTGCAGATGGGCGACGATGAAGTACGAGTCGGTGAGGTGGAAGTCCAGCGGCGGGGAGGCGATGAGGACGCCGCTCATGCCGCCGAGCAGGAAGGTCACCAGGAAGCCGCACGCCCACAGCATGGGGGTCTCGAAGGACAGCGACCCGTTGATCATCGTGCCGATCCAGTTGAAGAACTTCACCCCGGTGGGCACCGCGATGAGGAAGGACATCAGGGCGAAGAACGGCAGCAGCACCGCCCCGGTGGCGAACATGTGGTGCGCCCACACCACGGCCGACAGCATGGTGATGGCGATGGTGGCGCCGACCAGGGTGACATAGCCGAAGATCGGCTTGCGGCTGAAGACCGGGATGATCTCGGTGACGATCCCGAAGAACGGCAGCGCCACGATGTAGACCTCGGGGTGCCCGAAGAACCAGAACAGGTGCTGCCACAGCAGTGCCCCGCCGCTGGCCGAGTCGTAGATGTGCGAGCCGAACCTCCGGTCGGACTCCAGCGCCAGCAGCGCCGCGGTGAGCACCGGGAACGCGGGCAGCACCAGGATGGACGTGAACAGCACGTTCCAGGTGAAGATCGGCATCCGGAACATGGTCATGCCGGGGGCGCGCAGGCACAGGATGGTGGTGATGAAGTTGACCGCGCCGAGCGTGGTGGACACCCCGGTGACCACCAGCCCCATGGTCCACAGGTCGCTCCCGGTGCCGGGGCTGAACACGGCGCTGTTGAGCGGCGCGTAGGCGAACCATCCGAAGGACGCCGCTCCCCCGGGGGTCAGGAACCCGGCCACCACCATCAGTCCGCCGAACAGGTACAGCCAGTACGACAGCGCGTTGAGCCGTGGGAAGGCGACGTCCGGGGAGCCGATCTGCAGCGGCATGATCGCGTTGGCGAACCCGGCGAACAGCGGGGTGGCGAAGAGCAGCATCATGATCGTGCCGTGCACGGTGAACAGCTGGTTGTACTCGTGACTGGTCACCAGCTGCAGACCCGGCCGGGCGAGTTCGGCCCGCATCAGCAGCGCGAGGGCGCCGCCGAGCAGGAAGAATCCGAACGACGTGGTCAGGTAGAGATTTCCGATGACCTTGTGGTCCGTGGTGGTAGCCCACCGCACCAGGGCACGCCCGAGCGTGCGGTTCGTCCGGGTGCGCGCCGGGGTGCGACGCGGCTGCTCGGTCCTCCGGTCCACCGCCATGCGCCGGAGGCTACCCAGGCCCGGCAGGGCGGGTGGTACGGCCACGCCGGGCGGGGTGTCAGGGGCGGTGGGGCTCCCCCGTCTGGTCCCCACCACGCATCAGGATCCGCCTTGCGGGCCCGGAGCGGGTCCCTCCACGTTCACCGGGTACGGGACGAAGGTGCTGCTGTTCTGGTCGATGCGCAGCGGCCTGCCGAGCGGCGGTGTGGCGCGCTGGGGGCAGTCCAGGCGTTCGCAGACTCGGCAGCCCATGCCGATCGGGGTGGCCGCGGCCGCGCTGGAGAGGTCCAGGCCGTCGGAGTAGACGAGCCGGTGGGCGTGGCGGATCTCGCAGCCCAGGCCGATCGCGTACGTCTTGCCGGGTTCCCCCCAGCCGCCGCGGTGCCGGGTGACGGCGCGGGCGGTCCACAGGTAGCGCTGCCCGTCGGGCATCTCGGCGATCTGGACATGGATACGGCCGGGGGCGGCGAACGCCTCGTAGACGTTCCACAGCGGGCAGGTGCCGCCGGCCCGGGAGAAGTGGAAGGCGGTGGCGGACTGGCGCTTGGACATGTTGCCGGCCCGGTCGACGCGGACGAAGGAGAACGGCACCCCGCGCAGCCGCGGGCGCTGGAGGGTGCTCAGCCGGTGGCAGACGGTCTCGTAACCGAGCCCGTAGCGGTCGGTGAGCCGCTCGATGTCGTAGCGGACCTCCTCGGCCGCCGCGTGGAAGCTGCGGTAGGGCAGGATCAGGGCGGCGGCGAAGTAGTTGGCGATGCCGATGCGGGCCAGGGCGTGGCTGGGTGCGCCGGGCGGGAAGTCGGCGGCGGCCTGACGGTCCAGGCCGCCGCCGAACTCCAGCAGCGCGAGCTGGGTGGCGAGCCGGAAGGCGCGCTGTCCGGGCCGCAGCCGGGTGGAGAGGTGGAGGGTGCGGGTGACGTCGTCGTAGTGGTGGAGGTGGTCGCCGGTACCGGCGGTGGACAGGCGGACGCCGTGCCGGTCGGCGAGGCGGCGGGTGAGGGCGGGGATGACCTCGCCGGGCCGGATACCGATCTCCGCGGCCAGCTCCTCTGCCGCGAGGTCGGTGTCGTGCAGGTAGTTCTGGCGGCGGTAGAAGAAGTCCCGGATCTCCTCGTGCGGTGAGTCCGGCGCCGGCTCGCCGGTGCCGCGGCCCTCCGCGGCGCCCGCCAGGCGTTCCGACAGGGCCTGGTTGCGGTGGCCCAGGTCGACCAGGACCCGCGCCACCGCGGGCATCCGGGAGGCCAGCTCGGCGAGGTCCGAGTGGGACACCCGGGCCTCGGCGAGCTCCCCGGCGAGCGCCTCGCGCAGGTCCGCCACCAGCCTGGTCGCGTCCCGCTCGGAGAAGAAACCCGGGTCGACGCCGAAGGTCTCCGTCAGCCGGAGCAGCACGGGCACGGTGAGCGGGCGGGAGTCGTGCTCCATCTGGTTCAGATAGCTCGGCGAGATGCCCAGGGCGCGGGCGAGGTCCGCCTGGCTCATCCGGCGCTCCTCGCGCAGCCGCCGCAGCCGCGCTCCGGCGTAGGTCTTGCTCACCCGCGCTCCTCCGTGCTCGTCGGTGTCCGCGTCCGGTGCCGTCCGGTGCCGTCCGGTGCTGCCCTGAACAGCTGCAGCCTACGCGAACGACTCCCCGGGGAAGTCTTCGCAATCTTGGCAAAGGAGGCTCGGAAGATTTACAGAACTTGGCAATGATCCACGCTTGATGGCACTCAGTGCCAGTGCCAGAGTCATCAGTGCGGCCCGCCGGACCGGCAGGCACCGATCGGAACCGGGGCGCGATTCATGCCCTGACGTCGGAGATCCCGGCGACGACGGTGCTCCGCACCGGCAGCGTTGCTCACCTGCTCCCCTCGGGGGCGTCGGCGGGCCGCATCCGCAGCTACGACACGCAGTGCCACCTCAGTCCGACGCGGACCGGGATTGGCAGACGCAACAGACCGAGGAGACGGTGACAGGCATGGCAGAGGCGAGGACGCAGGCGGCCGAGGAACTCGCGCGGCGCTGGGCCACCGACCCGCGGTGGCAGGGCATCGAGCGCACTTACACCGCAGAGGACGTGGTCCGGCTCTCCGGCAGCGTCCGCGAGGAGCACACCCTGGCCCGGCGCGGCTCCGAGCGGCTGTGGCGCCAGCTGCACGAGCGGGACTACATCCACGCGCTCGGCGCGCTGACCGGCGGCCAGGCCGTGCAGCAGGTCAAGGCCGGGCTGCAGGCCATCTACCTGTCCGGCTGGCAGGTCGCCGCCGACGCCAACCAGGCCGGCCACACCTACCCCGACCAGAGCCTGTACCCGGCCAACTCGGTGCCGCAGGTGGTGCGCCGGATCAACAACGCGCTGCTGCGCGCCGACCAGATCGCCACCGCGGAGGACGCCGGCGAGACCACCGACTGGCTGGCGCCGATCGTCGCCGACGCCGAGGCCGGGTTCGGCGGCCCGCTGAACGCCTTCGAGCTGACCAAGGGCATGATCGCGGCCGGTGCGGCCGGCATCCACTACGAGGACCAGCTCGCGTCCGAGAAGAAGTGCGGCCACCTCGGCGGCAAGGTGCTCGTGCCCACCGCCCAGCACATCCGCACCCTGAACGCGGCCCGGCTCGCGGCCGACCTCGCGGATGTGCCGACCGTGATCATCGCCCGCACCGACGCGCTCGCCGCCAACCTGCTGACCAGCGACGTCGACGAGCGCGACGCCCGCTTCTGCACCGGCGAGCGCACCGCCGAGGGCTTCTACCGGGTGCAGAACGGCATGGACCCGGTGATCGCCCGCGGCCTCGCCTACGCCCCGTACGCGGACCTGATCTGGGTGGAGACCGGCACCCCGGACCTGGAGCAGGCCCGCCAGTTCGCCGAGGCGATCCACGCCCAGTACCCGGACCAGATGCTGGCCTACAACTGCTCGCCGTCCTTCAACTGGAAGGCGGCCCTGGACGACGACCAGATCGCCAAGTTCCAGCGCGAGCTCGGCGCGATGGGCTACAAGTTCCAGTTCATCACCCTGGCCGGTTTCCACTCCCTCAACCACGGCATGTTCGACCTCGCCCGCGGCTACGCCGAGCACGGCATGACCGCCTACGTCGACCTGCAGGAGCGCGAGTTCGCCGCGCAGGAGCACGGCTTCACCGCCGTCAAGCACCAGCGCGAGGTCGGCACCGGCTACTTCGACCTGGTCTCCACGGCCGTCAACCCGGCCTCCTCCACCACCGCGCTGACCGGCTCCACGGAGGAGGAGCAGTTCCACTAGGCCTGCCCCGCAGGCCTGGGCACCGGCCCCGCCCTCCGGGCGCCGTCCCCGGCGCCCGGCCCGAGCGGGGGCCGGCGCGACCGTCCCCGCGCGGCCCCCGCTCCCCGCCCTCCCGCAGGAGAAACCGATGACCACCAGCGCACTGGACCACCGCGTCCGCGTTCTCGCTCCCCGGGGCGACCGTCACGACGAGATCCTCACCCCGGCCGCCCTCGACTTCGTCGGCAGGCTGGCCGCGGCGTTCGCCGAGCGCCGTCAGGACCTGCTGAAGGAACGCCGCCGGCAGGCGCTGCGCCTCGCCAGCGGCAGCCCGCTCGACTTCCCCATGGTCACCGCCGCGGTCCGCACCGACCCGGCCTGGCGCGTCGCGCCGCCCGCGCCCGGGCTGACCGACCGCCGGGTGGAGATCACCGGTCCGCCGGAGCGCCGTATGGCGGTGAACGCGCTCAACTCCGGGGCCCGGGTGTGGATGGCGGACTTCGAGGACGCCACCGCCCCCACCTGGGACAACGTCATCGGCGGCCAGCTGACGCTGCTCGACGCCATCGAGCGCCGCATCGACTTCAGCACACCGGAGGGCAAGGAGTACCGGCTCGCCGACGGGGACCGGCTCGCCACCATCATGGTCCGGCCGCGCGGCTGGCACCTGCTGGAGGAGCACCTGGAGGCCGACGGCGGCCCGGTGCCGGCCGCGCTGGTCGACTTCGGCCTCTACTTCTTCCACTGCGCCCAGCGGCAGATCGACGCCGGATCCGGACCGTACTTCTACCTCCCGAAGCTGGAGAACCGGTACGAGGCCCGGCTGTGGAACGACGTGTTCCTGCTGGCGCAGGAGCTGCTCGGCATCCCGCGGGGGACGATCCGCGCCACCGTGCTCATCGAGACGATCACGGCGGCCGTGGAGATGGAGGAGATCCTCTACGAGCTGCGCGAGCACAGCTCCGGCCTCAACGCCGGGCGCTGGGACTATCTGTTCAGTCTGATCAAGACCTTCGGCCACCGCACCGACTTCCTGCTGCCGGACCGGGCGAAGGTGACGATGACGGCCCCCTTCATGCGCGCCTACACCGAACTGCTGGTCCGCACCTGTCACAAGCGCGGCGCGCACGCCATCGGCGGCATGGCCGCCCAGGTGCCGGCCAGGGACCCGGCGGCCCACGAGGCGGCGCTCGCCACGGTCCGGCTGGACAAGGAGCGCGAGGCCGAGGACGGCTTCGACGGCTCCTGGGTGGCCCACCCCGGGCTGGTCCCGGTGTGCCGCGAGGTGTTCGACGGGGTGCTCGGGGAGCGCCCGCACCAGATCGACCGGACCCGGGACGATGTCGCGGTGACCCCGGCCGACCTGCTGTCCGTGCGCCGGATCAGCGGGCCGCCGACCGCCGAGGGGGTGCGCACCAACGTCGCGGTGGCACTGCGCTACTTCGCCGCCTGGCTGCGCGGGCAGGGAGCGGTCGCCCTGTACGGCCTGATGGAGGACGCCGCCACGGCCGAGATCGCGCGGGTGCAGATCTGGCAGTGGCTGCGGCACCGGGTGATCGGCCGGGAGACGGTCCTGCGGGTGCTGGACGACGAACTGGCCGCGGTCGGCGCCGAGTACCCGTGGGCGCCGCTGGAGGAGGTCCGGGAGCTGTTCGAGCGGACGGCGCTCGCGGGCGAACTGCCGCAGTTCTTCACGCCGGAGGCCTACACCCGCCACCTCGTGCGCACCGCCGGGGCCGTGTCGTGAGCGGGGACGTCAGGGGCAGCGGGAGCAGCGGGGGCATCAGCCGCGTCGGCGTCGTGGGCGGCGGGCAGATGGGCGCCGGGATCGCCGAGGTGTGCGCCCGGGCCGGGCTGGACACGGTGGTGTGCGAGGCCGACGCGACGGCCGCACGCGCCGCCCGCGACCGGGTGGCGCAGTCGCTGGACCGCGCCGTGCGGCGCGGCAAGCTGGAGCAGTCCGCCGCCCGGGACGCGCTCGACCGGATGGTCTTCACCGGCAGCCTGGACGACCTGGCCGACCGTCAGCTCGTCGTCGAGGCGGTGGTGGAGAACGCGGAGGCGAAGGCGGAGATCTTCGCCGCGCTCGACAAGATCGTGGAGGATCCGGCGGCGGTGCTGGCGACCAACACCTCCTCGATCCCGGTGATGCGGCTCGGCATGGCCACGGGGCGTGCCGACCGGGTGATCGGGCTGCACTTCTTCAACCCGGTGCCGGTGCTGCCGCTGGTGGAGGTCGTGACCTCGCTGCACACCTCGGCCGGGACGGTCGCCGCCGTCGAGGAGTTCGCGGGCGCGGCCCTCGGCAAGACGGTCATCCACTCCCGGGACCGGGCCGGCTTCGTGGTCAACGCCCTGCTGATCCCGTATCTGCTGGCGGCGGTGCGGATGGCGGAGTCCGGCTTCGCCACCGCCGAGGACATCGACACCGGCATGGAGCTGGGCTGCGCCCACCCCATGGGTCCGCTGCGGCTGGCCGACCTGATCGGCCTGGACACGGTCGCGTCGATCGCGGAGTCGCTCTACGACGAATTCCGCGAGCCGCTCTACGCGCCGCCCCCGCTGCTCCAGCGGATGGTTCAGGCGGGGCTCCTGGGCCGGAAGGCCGGCAGGGGGTTCCACGTGTACGACCAGGGCTGAGGGGTCCTGGTACGCGTCCCGGGCGAGGGTCCCGGGACACCGCCGCCCGGTCGAGGGTCCGGCGCGGCGTCACAGGGGAAGGGCGGGGAGCGCGAGGGTGCGCTTCCCGCCCTGTGGTGTGTGCGTACGGCGCCGGGGCCTGCGGAGCGCGGCGGCAGCCGGTTGCGCGGGCATGCCGCACGCCCCTCTCCGGGGAGATCCGCCGCGCTGCTCGTCGAGGAGGCGACCGCGTGAGTCTCCCGGCTCCCGGGGCACTGCCCCCGGGGGGCCGCTTCCGCGAGCCGTCCCGGATTGCCCCGATCCCGGCGCTGACCTGGGACTGGCCGGATCGCACCACCCGGCGGCGGGCCTACGGCAGTTGCCGGCCGGGCCGTTGTCACCGACGGGTACGGTGTGCCCATGGAGGATTCCGCAACGAGTTCAGCCGACGACCACTCGACGCGCGTGGCCGCCGTCAAGGCCATCGCGCGCCGGCTGCTGGAGAAGGCCGGTCCGGGAGAGCTGTCCCCGGCCGCCGTGGCCGAGGCCGGCGGTCCGGCCGCCGACGAGGTGGCAGCCGTGTTCCCGCACCGGGACGATCTGCTCACCGCCCTGGTCATCGACGCCTACGACGCGTCCGGCGCCGCGATGGAACGGGCCGACGAGGCGGCCCGGGCGGCCGGTGCGTCCGCGGGTGTCCGTCTGCTCGCGGTCGCCCGCGCGCTGCGCGGCTGGTCCTTCGCCAACCCGGGCGAGTTCACGCTGATCTACGGCTCGCCCGTGCCCGGCTACCACGCCCCGCAGGACACGGTGCCGCCCGCCTCACGCACCCCCGCGGTACTGGCCGGAATCGTGCGCTCGGCGCTCGAGGCCGGTGAACTCACCCCGCCCCGACGCGCGGTGTCAGGAGCGCCGCTGCTGCTGCCTGCCGCCGTGGAGCTGTTCGGCGGTACTCCCCCGGCCCCCTTCTCGGACCTGATCGAGCGGGGCATCGTGCTGTGGAGCAACCTGATCGGGCTGCTGATGTTCCAGGTCTTCAGCCGCACCCATGACAGCGTCCGGGACCAGGCGGTGTTCTTCGACTACGCCGTCGCCGTGGCCGCCGAGAGCATCGGCCTCGACGTTCCCGCGGACGCCGGCGGCGACAGCACCGGCTGACGTTCCGGCTCCCGTTCCGCCTCCCCCCAACTCCCCCACCCGCACGCGCGGCACCCCCCCCCAGGAATCGGCCCGTGAACGCCACCAGAACCATCTGCTTCCTCATAGCGGCGATATCGTCGTACTCCGCGCTCGTCTACCGGCTGAGCCAGGCCCGGCGCAGCTGGCGGGACGGCGCCTACCGCACCCTCGTCGTCACCCTGCTCCTGCAGTGCCTCACCTTCACCATGGGCGCCGTCGCCATGAGCGGCGACAGCTTCCTGGGCGTGGGCAACCTCGCCATCCTGGTGATGCATCTGTCGGCGGTCGCCTTCTGCGTCAGCGCACAGATCATCCTGCTGCACTGGGCGACGGCCGACGAGAGGGCGGCGCACAAGACCCGGATCTGGCTGGTCGTCGGCGTCGCGCTCAACACGCTGCTGACGGCGCTGTTCCTCCTCGCCGACGGTCCGGGCCGGCCGGCCTCGGACTTCGACACCGGGAGCGGTCAGCCGCTGGTCCTGACCTATCTGCTGGCCTTCATCGTCTCCCAGGCGGTGCCGTGCGTCACGATCTTCCGGCAGTGCGGTCCGTACGCCCGGATGACGGACAACACCTCGCTGCGGCAGGCACTGCGGCTGCTCTCGGTCGCCGCGGTGGTGCTGTTCCTGTACTGCACGGCCCGGACGGTCAACATCCTCACGGCCGCGGCCGGTCTGGACATCGGCGTCTGGACGGTGACCCCGTCGCTGTTCAGCGCGGCGGGCATCGTGATCCTGTCACTGAGCCTGACCATGTCGTCCTGGAGCGGCTCCGCCGGCAGGCTGCTGGACTGGGCGCACAACTACCGCTCCTACCGGGCGCTGTACCCGCTGTGGCGGGATCTCTACGAGTCCTCCCCGGACATCGTGCTCGAGCCGCCCGGGACGACGTCGGTCTCCGACCTCAACTACCGCCTGCACCGGCGGGTCGTCGAGATCCGCGACGGGTGGCGCGACCTGCGCCCCTACATCGACCGCAGCGCGAACGGCGTGCCCGGACCCGGTGCGGAGGCGAGCGAGGAGCACCGGCAGGCGTTCGCCGAAGCGGCACAGATCAGACAGGCACTGCACGCCAAGCGCACCGGCATCGTGCCCGCCGACAACAAGGACGACGGCGACTTCGACGACCGGGATACGGACAACTTCACCGCGGAAGTGGCCTGGCTCGCCAAAGTTGCATCCGCCTACAGTAAACTCAAGGGCGCGGGTTGAGAGCTCCCGCCCGGCCTGTATCCCCCGTCAGACCGGGCGGGCCTCCCCTTTCCATTCCCCGTTTCCCCGTTGTTCCCCCGTTCCCCCGTTCTCCCGGCAGTTGTGATCCGCCCGGATGCTCCGGCCCGGCCCGCGTACGAGCGTACGCGGGCCGGGCCTTCCGACAATCCGGCGCCAACTCGACTACCCCCGTAGGTCAAGTTAGCTGCCAGCTATCGGCGGGTTCCAACGTTGGCGGAGACTCGGCCAATTGTCAACTGCCCGCTAATCTGCGAGACTGACCGATAGCCAAGGGCAATGCCGAGGAGGTGACGGGAGGGAGATTCACCATGTCCGAGACTGACGACCGGCCCCTGCTGGCGGTGCGCCTGGACGACCTCTTCAAGACGGTGCGCCCCAAGGGCAGGCACTGGACCAACGCCGAAGTGGCGGAGGAGCTGAAGAAGGCCAACCCCGAACTCCGGGTCGGGGGTGTGTATCTGTCGCAGTTGCGGACGGGCAAACGCGCCAATCCCTCTCCTGACCTTCTGGCCGCCCTGGCCCGTTTCTTCGGGGTCTCCGTCGCCTACTTCTTCGACGACGAGGTGGCCCAGTCGGTTCTCAGCCAGCTCGCTGCCGTCGAGGCGCTGCGGCAGTCCGGCGTACGGGCCGTGGCGATGCGCGCGGCCGGGATGAAGAAGGAGAATCTCCAGGCCATCACGGCCATCATGGACCAGTACCGGCAGTTGCAGGGCCTGCCACCGGTCACCGACTCCACGGAGCCGGAGTGAGGGGCTCCAGGAGCGGGCGGCAGACCGGCCAGGACCGCCGCAGCCAGCTCAAGCGGCTGCGCAAGGCGGGCACCCGGCGGATCGCCGAACTCGACCTGCCGGAGCTGGCCGACGTGGCCGAGCTCTGCCGCCATCTCGGGGAGTCCCGGGGCCGTCCGATCACGCTGGTGCCGATGCAGATGCCGGCCTCGCACCCGTGCGGCATGTGGGTCGCCGCACGCGACGAGGACCTCATCTTCTACGACGCCAACACGACCAGCGCGCATCAGGAGCACATCATCTTGCACGAGCTGGGCCACATCATCTGCTGCCATCGCGGGGCCGGCTGGCTGGACGAGGACACCGCGCGTCTCCTCTTCCCCAACCTCGACCCCGACCTCGTGCGTGACATGCTCCTGCGCGCCACCTACGACGACGTCCAGGAGCAGGAGGCCGAGATCATCGCCTACCTCCTCTCCCAGCGGCTGCGCGGCACCGAGCAGCCGACCGAGGCGACGCCCGGCGGGACCGCACCGGGCGACGGCGACGCCGGCACCCACGCGGTGCTCAGCCGGATCGAACGCACTCTCATCTGACGTGCGTCGCTCACCCGCCCGCGTCCCTCACCTCCTCGGCCAGGATCGACACCGCGCGCCTGATGTCGTCCTCGCGGTGCTCGCTGGTGACGAAGAACCGCAGCCGCGCGAGCCCCTCCTCCACCGCGGGATGGAAGATCGGGTCGGCCACCACGCCCCGCCCGTACAGCCGGTCCGCGACCCGCAGGGTCCGAGCCGAGTCACCGAGCAGACACGGCACGATCGGGGTGTGGGCGCTGGAGCCCGTGGCCAGACCGGCGGACCCGGCCAGCCGGAGGAACAGCTCCGCGTTGCGGCGCAGGGCGTGCACCCGCTGCGGCTCCGCGGTGATCAGCTCGGTGGCGGCCAGCGCCGCGGCCGCGTTGGCCGGGGTCAGACCGACGCTGTAGACGAAACCCGGCAGGGTGTGGCGCAGCCAGCGCACCATCCGGGCCGAGCCGCCGAGGTAACCGCCGCAGCTCGCGAAGGCCTTGGACAGGGTGCCCATCCACAGGTCCACGTCCGCCCGGTCGACGCCGAAGAACTCGCCCACGCCTCGGCCGCTGTCCCCGACGGTGCCGATGCTGTGCGCCTCGTCGACCATCAGCAGGGCGCCGTAGCGCTTCTTCAGCTCGATCACGGCGGGCAGGTCGACGAGATCGCCGTCCATGCTGTAGGCGCCCTCGACGGCGATCAGCACCCGCCGGAACCGGGACCGGTTGATCCGCAGCAGATGCTCCAGCTGACCGGTGTCGTTGTGGGCGAACGGCCGCCGTGCCGCCCCGGACAGGGCGCAGCCCTGCAGGATGCTGTCGTGGGCGAGCGCGTCGTGCAGCACGAGGTCCCCGGCGCCGACCAGATGGCCCACCGCGGTCACGTTCGTGGCATGGCCGCTGACCAGCGCCAGGCAGTCCGCCACGCCGAGGAACCCGGTGAGCGCGCGCTCCAGCCGAACGGTCAGGTCCCGTTCGCCGGAGAGCACCCGGCTCGCGGAGACCGAGGTGCCGTAGCGGTCCACGGCCCGGTGCACGGCCTCGTCGACCGCCGGATGGCCGGACAGCCCCAGGTAGTTGTAGCTGCCGAAGGACAGGTACGACCGGCCGTCGATCACGGTGGTGTCGCGGATCGTGCCCTCGTGGACCCGGAAGTACGGGAACTCCGCACCGCTGCCCGCGATACCGCCGAGCACCTCCTCGAGCTGTCTCACCTCCGGGAAGTCGTCGACGCATGCCGTGTCGGCGTCCCAGTCCGCCCGGGGTCCGGAGAGCGGTGCGGCAGCCGGCCGGGATCCGGGTGCCGTCGGTGGCCGGGTGCGGTCCGGGTCCACCAGGGTGATCAGCCGCTCGATGGTCAGGCCGGGAGAGTAGATCTCGTCGTCGCGGAATCCCGGTATCCGCTTGCCTATGCTGACCTCCAGCTCCTGCAGCATCAGCGAGTCGAAGCCGAGGTCCGCCACCAGGGCCATGTGCTCGCCGAGGTCGGGGAGCGGGAAGACACCGGTCCGCGACACCTCTTCGAGCACGACGGTGGCGGCGGGTGTGGCAGGGGTGGCCGCCACGGCCGGGGCGGCGGGGGCCCCGA